>NZ_JBICZB010000054.1:0-59928 GCF_043201815.1 Kitasatospora sp. NPDC048296 | reverse complement strand
CTACCTCACGCCACTCGAGATTCGGCGGCGGCACCGGCAAGGTCACACCCTCGCGGCGTAGACAGAGAGTGTCCAACCGCAGGGTGGAACTTCAGAACCAGCCGACGAACGCGCCGCCGTCCTTCTCGTGCGCGGCGAACAGGCCGAGGTCGTGATCCCAGCGCTCGTAGCCGGCGAGGATGCTGGGGATGGCGAGGTCGCGGACCTCCTCCGGCGGAGTCGGAGCGCCGCCGGTCAGGTAGCGCATCACCGCCGGGTCGCTGTCCAGCTCGATCAGCAGGTCCGCGTCGGCGGCGGCGAAGGGGCGCAGGGTCAGGCGCTCGGACTCGAGGTAGGTGGTCACGTGAGGATCATGGCCGAGGCGGGTCTGACGGTCCAGGCGTTTTCGGACCGCGTCTGTCACCGGGTGGGGTGCTGGAGGAGCAGCATGGCACGGCCGCCTTCACGTCATGGCCGAGGACCCGCCTCTATCGCTCCCCAAGTTGTTAGGGCTCGTGTGGGTCCGTCAAGAGAGTGGTGCCGGGCTGAACTGCGGACATGAGGACGGGACCTCCCGTATAGCAAGTGATCCACCAAGATCTGCTTGCTGAAGAGGTCCCGTTGGCTGACCAGTCTGCCATCGCTCGGCCAGATTGCCCTGCAAGAGGCGGAGATCCCGCTCTTGCGCCAGGTCATCTGGGTGAGCTCACCCGCTACCTTCCCGTCGAACTCGTTGACGCGGTACTCGAAGAGAACCGCGCGGTGGAACGCCGCCGGCGACTCCTGCCCTCTCGCGTCGGCGTGTACTTCGTGCTGGCCATGTCGCTTCTGAATTCGGCGGTCTAGGCCGCCAGTTGTTGGTAGCGGTGGTGCCCTTCTCGCAGGCAGACTGGTCAACTGACAGCTCAGGAGGGGACAACATGGCAGTCTCGACCGTTCGCCGTCGGAGGCTCGGCGGCATGCTGCGGAAGCTCCGTGAGGAACGGAAGCTCACCGCAGAAGTGGTCGCAGAGGCCACCGGGATGAGCCAGCCCAAACTCACTCGGATCGAGACAGCTCACACCGCAGCCAAGATCGAGGATGTCAACAAGCTCCTCGACTACTACGGGTGCGACGACGAGGACTTCCGAGCCGGGCTGATCGCCATCACCAAGGACGGCAGCAAGCGGGGCTGGTGGCTGAGCTATCGAGACGTCCTCCACGCGACCGCCACGGACCTGATCCTGTTGGAGTCCGATGCCTCGACGCTGAGGACCTACGAGCCGGCGTTCATCCCTGGGCTCTTCCAAACCCCTGAGTACGCCCGCATCATCATCGACCGGCTTCGAACTGAGTCCGGCGGCACGGTCGAAGACATGGTTCAGGTCCGGATGGCACGACAGTCGATCCTCACCAGGCCAAATCCTGTCCAGGTCTGGGCCGTAATTCATGAGGCGGCTCTGCATGCGAACGCCAACCGCACCGACATCATGTCCGCCCAGCTGGACAAACTGATCTCGTTGAGCCGCCTGTCCAATGTCAACATCCAGGTCATGCCGACAGGAGCGGCAGTCCACCCGGGGATGGCGGGCGCCTTCGCCCTGCTCGGGTTTCCCCAACGTGCGGACCTGGACGTCGTTCTGGCTGAAGGCCTGATCAGCAGTCTTTGGGTTGAGGACCCGACCGACGTGGAGCTCTACCGAGCGAAATTTCAGGAGATCACGGCTGAGGCCTTGTCAGTCGACTCATCGCTCGACTTCATCACCGCACAGAGGGACAAAATCAAGTGACCAACTACTACGCCGATGCTTCTGCCACCGGGTTCGCCTTCAAGGAGTCGAGCTACAGCGGGGGTAACGACAACTGCGTTGAAGTTGCCACCCTGACCAGGGAGGGTTCCTGTGTCCGCGACTCGAAGGATCCGAGCGGTCCTGCGCTGGCCTTCGACCGTGCGGCACACGAGTCCTTCATCAACGCAGTAGCCGCAGGTGAGTTCGACTTCGGACTCCTCTGATCGCGAGGTCCCGGGCACCGGACCGGGGACGGACGCCGGTTCCCCTGTGACCGGCGTTCGCCCCCGATGCCGATGGCCCGTGGCAACCCGTCCACTCTGGATTCGATCACCACCAGGCACAAGTGAATGTCTGTGGACCGCACCTCGTAGCATCGCTTAGATGTTGAACCTCGAACGCCTGCGCGTCCTCCACGCGGTGGCGATGACCGGATCCGTCGTGGGCGCCGCAAGACTCCTGCACGTAACCACGTCGGCGGTCTCTCAACAGCTGACGCGGCTGGAGCAGGAGACCGGGGCGCATCTCACAGAACGTCAAGGCCGCGGCATCCGCCTCACCGAGGCCGGCACCTTACTCGCCGATCAGGCCGAGGAGTTGCTCGCGCAGGCGGAGCGCGTCATGGCGGCGATGGCGCAGCACCGTGGAGTGGTGAGCGGCCACCTCACGGTCGCGGCCTTCCCGACCGCCGCGCGCGGGCTGCTCCCCCCGGCGCTGCGGGCCCTGCGGTCGCGGTACCCGGATCTGACGGTCTCGGCGCGGGAGCAGGAACCGTACGAGGCCATCCCGGCGGTGCGGCGCGGGCTGCTCGACCTGGCGGTCGTCGAGGACTGGATCGATGATCCGCTCGCCCTGCCCCAGGGGTTGGACCACCGCGCCCTCCTCGACGACACCTACGACATCGCCCTGCCCTCGGACCATCGGCTCGCCGACCGTCCGACGCTGAGGCTGGACGATCTCGGCGACGAGGACTGGATCACCTCAAGCGTCGGGCAACTGTGCCACGAACGGCTGGTGCGCAGCGTCCAGAAGCCCCGCATCGCCCACACCGCCTCGGAACACCCGACGCAGATCGCGCTGGTCGCGGCAGGACTGGGCATCGCGATCATCCCGCGCCTGGGACGGGAGGCGACGAACGCGCCGGTGCGGTTCGTGCCCCTGGCGGACGCCCCGCGCCGCCGCGTCTTCGCCATCTGGCGATCCACCTCGGCCGCGCGCCCCTCGATCGGCGTCGTGGTGGACGCCCTGCTCGAAGCCTGTCCGCCCGCCTGACAGGGGCTGATCCCTCACTTGCCGCTGTCGTGCCGGTCTGCCGACTACGCCGAGTGGCCACCGCAGCCCTGTCAGACGGTCTTGAGGGCGCCGCCGTCGATCACGTGGTCGGCGCCGTGAATGTTGCCGGCACGCTCGGAGAGCAGGAAGGCGACCAGGTCCGCGACCTCCTCGGGTGCGGTGAAGCGCCCCGAGGCGATGCCGAACTGCCCGGGCAGGCCTGCGAGCAAGTCGCCGTGGCCCACCCCGGACGCGGCGGCCACCTTGCCGCCGAACCCGTCCGGGTCGGTCCACAGCGGACTGGCCGTGGGGCCCGGGGAAACGGTGTTCACGCGGACCCCACGCGGCGCCAGCTCCTCGCTGAGCCGCTTCCCGAACTGGTTCAGCGCGGCCTTGGCCTCCGCGTAGCCGATCGGCGCGCCGGTGGGCATGCGGGCATTGATCGAGGAGATGTTCACGATCGCGCCCTTGCGCTCCAGGATGCTCGGCAGCGCCGCCTTGGTGGTCCACACCGCGCTGAACAGGTTGAGGTCGAAGATCGTCTGCCACTGCTCGTCGTCGACGTCCAGGAACCCGTCGAGGGACAGGTTTTCGGGGTCGCCCGCGCCGACGTTGTTGACGAGGAAGTCGATCCCGCCGACCGCGGCGAGCGCCTGATCGACGATCGACCGCGCCCCGTCGCGGGTGCTCAGGTCGACGGACACGGCCGCGGCGGCGACCTTCTCCAGCTCCAGGGTGACGGTCCGGGCGGCACCCACCACCCGGACACCCTCCGCGGCCAGGGTCTGCGCGATCGCGAGGCCGATGCCGCGACTCGCGCCGGTGACCAGCGCGGTCTTTCCGCTGATGCCGAGGTCCATGGTCTCTCCTTCTTGATTCACTGATTCTTGAACTGAAGGTCTAAAATGAGGGCACAAAAAATGCCGTCCCGCGAGGTGTTGCGCCTCAGAGGCCCACCAAGGCCGTGTCGATGATCCGGTACAGGACCGACCGGTCGAACGTCTTGGCCATGACCCGCAGCCCCGCAAGGGTGGTCTGGAGAAACAGCGCCTGCGTCCTGGCGTCGACACCTCGGTCGACGTCGCCGTCCCGCTTCCCCCGCTCGATGCGGGCCGCGAACAGCTCGATCATGCGCTCCTCGATGCGGTGCACCTTGCGAGTGGCGTCCTCGTCCCGCCCGCCGAGCTCCTCGACCGTGTTCTGGGCCAGACACCCGCGACGGACCGGCCCGTCCAGGTCCATGTCCACGAGCAGCACGAAGTACGCACGGATGCGCTCCTTGGTGGTGCCCGGCCGCGAGAGGAACTCCTCGGTCACCTCCGAGCCCATCCGGCCGTAGAGGTCCAACGCCTTGGCGAACAACTCCCGCTTGGAGCCGAAGGAGTGGTACAGGCTGCCCTTGGCCACTCCGGTCGCTTCGGCGAGGTCGGCGGGGGACGTGCCGGCGTAGCCCTTGGTCCAGAACGTCTCCATCGCCTGCGCGATGACCACGTCCGGTTCGAAGCTCTTCGGCCTGCCCATGCCACTACCGTAGCGATAATTTGACCTGCGGGTCAAATACTCGGGCCGCCGGGGGCCCGGGCTGGGCACAGCCGGCGGTGGGTTCGTCAGGCGGCGGGCTTCGTCAGGCGGCGGACCAGGGTGACGACGGCCTCCCGGTCCGTTGCGGCGTCGCTCGTGCCGGGCATGAGCAGGCGGACCATCTGCGGCAGCGTGAACCACGCGTTCACCAGGCCGATCACCGCGAACATCAGTCGCGCCGGATCCACGTCCTCGGCCAGCTCGCCGGCCTGCTGCGCGGCCGCAAGGGTGGCGACCTTCTCGCCGTAGTGCGCGGTGCGTTCGGGCCCGGCCGCCAACTCCTGGGACGCCGTGCCACGCTGCAGGCCCTCCCAGGCCAGCAGGCGGGAGAAGTGCGGGTTGGCCGAGTGATAGTCGAAGACGCGTCCGGCATAGTCGCCAAGGTCCCGCCCCCGCTCCAGGACGAGCGGCACCGCTTCCGCCAGCTTGCCGAGTTCGGACGTCAGCACCGCGGAGAAGAGCTGCTCCTTGTTGCCGAAGTACTGGTAGATCCGCTCCTTGTTCACACCCGCCCGGGTGGCCACCCGGGCGATCCGGGCACCGTCCGGGCCGAACTCGGCGAACTCCTCGACCGCGGCATCGAGGAGGAGTTGCTGCGTGCGTGCGGTGTCCCAGGCCATGGCTCAACCATAGCGCGAATCTCCAACCCGATAGTTGGACATCCGCGCAGGCCTCTGCCAGAATCTCCAACCGAAGGGTTGGAGATTCTGGCTCCAGCCGATCGCCAAGGGGAGGAACGCGCCATGAGCACCATGAGCACCGACAGCATCACCGCACCGGCACCCGCAGCCCCGTCCGCGCACCGCCGGGCCCTGCTCACCTGGCTCGCCGTCTACCCGACCATCACCGCCGCCTTCGTCCTGCTCGGCCCCTACCTCGGCCATCTGCCGCTGCCGCTGCGGACCCTGGTGATGACCGCCCTCGTCGTCCCGGTCGTCAGCTACGCGCTGATGCCCCTGCTGCTCAAGGCGGAGACGAAGTTCGCCCGCCGCCGCGGTCGCCGGAGGTAGCGAGCATCGTTCATCAGGGCCTCGGTCATGCGGTCAACCTGGACGGGCGGCGGGTCGGCGCCGTGGTGGAAGCCGCCCACGGGAATGATCACGGCGGTGGGGGGGGGCGCCCCCGCGGGGGCGGGCGCCCCCCCGGGGGGGGGGGGGGGGGGGGCGGGCCGCCCCGCCCCCCCCCCCCCCCCCCCCCCCCCCCCCCCCCCCCCCCCCCCCCCCCCCCCCCCCCCCGCCGCTGCCGTCACGAGGTGGCGATGGCCCCCAACACCCGCATCCGGGCCGCCTTCACCGCGGGCAGCACCGCCGCGGCCAGTCCGGCGACGGCCGCGCCGACCAGCACCGCGAGGATCGTCGTCCACGGGATGCTCAGCGCCGTGATGCCGTACAGCTCCAGCACCTTCTGGCCCGCGACGCCCCAGACGAGGCCCAGGCCCAGCCCCAGCAGCGCGCCGTGCACGGCGATCAGTACCGACTCCAGCCGGACCATCCGGCCGACCTGCCCGCGTGAGGTGCCGATCGCGCGCAGCAGGCCGATCTCCCTCGTGCGCTCGATCACCGACAGGGCAAGGGTGTTGACCACTCCCAGCACCGCGATGACGATCGCCAGCGCGAGCAGGGCGTAGACCAGGTACAACACCGTGTCGACCTGGCCGGTGATCGACTTCTTGTAGTCGGCCTGGCTCTGCACGGTCACCTGCGGGTACCCCGCGAGCGCCGCGTCCAGACCGGCCTGGACCTTCGAACGGTCAGCACCGGCCGCGGTGTTGAGGTAGAGCGTGAAGTCCTGCGCCTCGGGGGCGAACCTGTCGAGGGTGTCGAGGGACACCTCCCAGCTGCCGCCGTCCTTGCCCGCGCCCGCCGGTGGCTTGCTGATCGCGCCGACCGTCAGCGTGCCCATCCGGCCGTTCAGGAAGTGGAGTTCGACCTGCGAGCCCACCGAGAGGTGGTCGGCGCCGGCGGTGGTCTGGTCGACCATCACCTTGCCCGCCGCCACGTCCGCCGTGGAACCCGCGACGTACTGGGGCTTGACGGCCCGGTCCACGGTCGCGACGTCCACGCCCGACAGCACCAGCTGGAACCCGTTCAGGTGCGCCACCGCGTACCGCTGCCGGGTGACGGCCTGCACGCCCGGGATGGCCTTGACCCGGTCCGTCACCTCGTGCCCGATCGGCGTGGCACCGTTGCCGGAGAGTACGTAGTCGGCGCCGAAGGTGTTGTCGACGTCCTTGTCCACGGACGCCGTCAGCGAGGCCGCCAGCACCGCGACCGCGCCGACCAGCGACAGGCTGATCATCAGCGCGCCCGCCGTCGCCCCGGTACGCCGGGGGTTGCGGACGGCGTTCAGCCGGCTCATCCGCCCGACCGTGCCGAAGAGCGCCGGGTACGGCGCGCCCAGCCCGTACACGACCACCCGTGACAGCGCCGGGCCGAGCACCACCAGCGCGAGCAGCGACGCGACGATCCCGCCGCCGAGCAGCGCCCCCGCCGTGATGATCGTGGCGTGGTGCGTGGCGGCCCCGTACAGCAGACCCAGCCCCGCCACCAGCAGCACCGCGCCGAGTGCCGTCCGCCGGCCGAGCCTCGGCGCGACGGGTACGGCGGCCTCGCGCAGGGCGGCCATCGGGGAGATCCGGGCGGCGCGCCGGGCCGGGAGGTACGCGGCGATCAGCGTCACCAGCACGCCCACGGCGTACGCCGCCACCGGGGTCACCGGGTCGACGACCAGCGCGGTGCCGGACAGGTCGACGCCGAACTGCGAGATCAGCGACTTCAGGCCGGCCGCCAGGCCGATGCCGACCCCGAGGCCGAGCGTGGAGCCGATGACGCCGAGCAGCAGCGCCTCGGTCAGCACCGAGCGCAGCACCTGGCCCCGGCCCGCGCCCAACGCGCGCAGCAGGCCCAACTCGCGCGTCCGCTGGGCGACCAGCATCGCGAAGGTGTTGAGGATCAGAAAGATCCCGACCAGTACCGCCAGTCCGGCGAAGCCGAGCAGGGCGAGCGTCACCACGCTGAGGAAGGAGCTGATCTGCTGGGCGGCGGTCTGCGCCTGCTCCTCCTTGGTGGCCACCGAGTAGCCCTCGCCGAGCGCCGCCTTGATCCGCTGCTGGGCGGTGGCGTGGCCGACACCCGGATCGGTGTCGACCGTGACGCCGGTGAACTGGTCGGGCTTGCCGAGCAGTTGGGCCTGGGCGGTGGCGGTGTCGAGGTAGGCCATGGTCACGCCCGCCCCCGACGATTCTTTCTGCCCGGTCGTGAAGGTGACGACGCCGACCAGGGTGCCCGGGGTGGAGCCGGACGGGGTGAGGACGTGCAGCGGGTCGCCGAGGTGGATGCCCTTGTGCCGGGCGCTGGCCTGGTCGAGGACGATCTCGCCGATGTGCGCCGGGGCGTGGCCCTGCACCAGGTGGACCTGCGGGTCGTCGTACCAGTTCTGGCCGAGCGTCGGGGCTCCCGTCGTCGGGCCGACCGGCTTGTTGTCCTTGTCGACGACGGTGAGGTTCTGCAGGCTCACCTGGCCGTGCGCGGCCCGCACGCCCGGGACGGCGGCGACCTTGGCCACGACGGCGGCGGGCAGGGTCGGGGTCTCGCCGGACAGGCCGCGGTCCTCGACCTCGGGGGTGAACGCCTGCTTCGGCTTGATCGTCACGTCGGCGGCGGTCGAGCCGGCGATGCTGGTGAACGCCACGTTGATGGTGTCGGAGAAGACGAGCGTGCCGGAGACGAACGCGACACCGAGCAGGACGGCGAGGGTGGACAGTGCCATGCGGCCCTTGTGGGCCAGGAAGTTGCGGAGGCTTGCCTTGAGCACGTCGTCAGCTCCTGCGCCCGGCGCCGTCGAACCGGCGCATCCGGTCCAGTACGGAGTCGGCGGTGGGCTCCGGGAGCTCGTCCACGATCCGGCCGTCGGCGAGGAAGAGGACGCGGTCGGCGTAGGAGGCGGCGACCGGGTCGTGGGTGACCATCACGATGGTCTGGCCCAGGTCGTCGACGGACTGGCGCAGGAAGGAGAGGATCTCGGCTCCGGCTCGGGAGTCGAGGTTGCCGGTGGGCTCGTCGGCGAAGATGATCTCCGGCCGGCTCGCCAGCGCGCGGGCGCACGCGACGCGCTGCTGCTGGCCGCCGGACAGCTCGGTCGGCCGGTGCTTCAGGCGCCCGGACAGGCCGACGGTGTCGATCACCTTGTCCACCCAGGCCTGGTCGGGCTTGCGGCCCGCGATGTCCATCGGCAGCGTGATGTTCTCCAGCGCGGTGAGCGTGGGGAGCAGGTTGAACGCCTGGAAGACGAAGCCGACCTTGTCGCGGCGCAGCTGGGTGAGCTTCTTGTCCTTGAGCCGGGTGATCTCGGTGTCGCCGATGAGGATCTGCCCGGAGGTGGCGGTGTCCAGGCCGGCCAGGCAGTGCATCAGGGTGGACTTGCCGGAGCCGGACGGTCCCATGATCGCCACGAACTCGCCGCGCCGGACGGCGACGTCGACCGCGTCCAGGGCGACCACCCTGGTCTCGCCGGAGCCGTACGCCTTGGTCAGGGCCTCGGCGCGGGCGGCCGTGGTGGTCTGGGGTGGGGCTTCGGCCGCCGCTGATGTACTCACCGCACGTCCTCCTCGGTACGCTGCCCGCCACTCGCGCGCGGCGCGGGGCATGACAGACTCTGGGCAGGCAGAAACTTCTACGATCAGACGTAGAACTTCTACGTGGAATGTAGAAGATAGCGCGGGAGGTGACCAAGTCCGTGGGCGTACACGAACCCACCCCGACCGAAGGTCGAGCCAAAGGCGAGCTGGAAGCCGAGATCCTGGCCGCCCTCCGACACTCCGCCCCCGAGGCGCTCACCCCCGGCGAGGCACTCGAACGGGTCGACGCCCGGCTCGCGTACTCCACCGTCGTCACCGCCCTCACCCGCATGCACGACAAGGGCCTGCTCAGCCGGGCCAAGCGCGGCCGCGCCTACGCCTACACCGTCGTCTCCGACGAGTCCGAACTCGCCGCCCGCAAGATGAGCCGGATGCTCGACGGACGCAGCGACCGCGAGGCCGTCCTCACCCACTTCATCGACGAACTCTCCGACGACGACGAGGAGTTCCTGCGCCGACTGCTCGGCCCGGGAGCGCTCGGACCCGGAGCGTAGCCGGCCCGATGCGCATCGCCGTCTACCTGCCGCTGCTCCTCCCCCTGCTCGCCGCACTCCTCGCCCGGCCGGTCGGCGAACGGCTGCCGCCCCGGCCGGCCACCTGGCTGCTCACCGTCGGCTCGCTGGTCCTGGCCGCCGCCAGCACCGCGGCGCTCGGCATGCTCACCGTCACCGGGCTGATCCGGATCCCGCTGCTGGCCCGGCTCGCCCACGACCACTGGTCGGCGCCCGCCGCCCAACACCACGACCCGGCCTCCTTCTCGGTGGCCGTACTCGCCGGCGCCCTGCTCACCGCCGCCCTCGCGACAGCAGGGCGGATGCTGTGGCGGCGCGCCCGCACCCTGGCCCGGGCGGCCACCGAGGCTGCCTGCCTGCCGGGGCGTCAGCAGCTGGTCGTGGTCGACGACCCGGCCGCCGAGGCGTACGCGATACCCGGACGGCCGGGCCGGATCGTGGTCTCCACCGGCATGCTCGCGGCGCTCGACCCGGCCGAGCGGAAAGTCCTGCTCGCCCACGAACGGGCCCACCTCGCCCACCGCCACTACCTGTTCGTCGCCCTCGCCCAACTCGGCGCCGCCGCCAACCCGTTCCTGCGGCCGCTCGCCGACACGGTCACCTTCACCGTGGAACGCTGGGCCGACGAGAGCGCCGCCGCAGCCGTCGGCGACCGCGAACAGGTCGCCCGCACCATCGGCAAGGCCGCCCTCGCCGCCCGCCGCACCCGGGCCCGCACCCGCATCCCGGCCGCCGCCCTCGCCATCCTCGGCCGCCTCCGCCCGCACGCCCTCGGGCCGGTCCCCCGCCGGGTCACCGCCCTCCTCGCCCCCACCCCGACTCCCCGCGGCTGGCCCCTCGCCGCCCTCACCGCCCTCGCCCTCACCACCGCCCTCTGCACGGCCGAAGCCGCCCACGACCTGGAGGCCCTGCTCGAACTCGCCAAACACGCCGCCACCCACCGCTGAGCCACCGCCCCGCCTCCGGCGAGGCGGAGGCGGGGCGGAGGCGGGGAGAGGGCGGACGAGGGCGGACGAGGGAGGGAAACGGCGGGCGCGGGGCCGCCCGGGGCCGCCGAACTCGCGGAGCGTGTCGGGCGCCCCCGGGCGCCGGTTCCCCTACCATCGGAGGTCCGTCCGGGTGGCACGCCCGGCCGTGGCTCTGGGGGGATCACCGGGTGATACGGATTCTGCTGGCCGAGGACATGCACATGGTCCGAGGCGCGCTCGTGGCACTGCTGGACCTGGAGGACGACCTCGAGGTGGTCGCGGAGACCGAGCGCGGTGATCTGGTGGTGCCGAAGGCGCTGGAGACCGGGCCGGATGTGGCGATCATCGACATCGACCTTCCGGGCATGGACGGCCTGACCGCCGCGCGCCTGTTGAAGACCGAACTACCGCAGTGCCGGACGCTGATCCTGACCAGCCTGGGGCGGCCCGGCACACTGCGCCGGGCGTTGGAGGCGCAGGTGTCCGGCTTCCTGCTGAAGGACGCGCCGCCGAAGCAGCTCGCCGAGGCGGTGCGCGGAGTGGCCGCGGGTCAGCGGGTGATCGACCCCCAGCTGTTGCTGGACGCCTTCGACAGCGGCCAGAACCCGCTGACCCTGCGGGAGACCGAGGTGCTGCGGGCCGCCGCCGGCGGGGCCGAGGCGGCGGAGATCGCGGCGACCCTGCACCTGTCGGTCGGGACGGTCCGGAACTACCTGACGACGATCGTGACGAAGCTCAACGCCCGCAACCGGATCGACGCGATCAGGCTGGCCGAGGAATCCGGCTGGCTGCTCTAGCCGCACCGCTCACACCGGGACCTCGGCCACCAGGTGGAACCACCCCCGCCCGTCGGGCCCGGCGCTGAGCCTGCCGCCGACCTTGGCGAGCCGCACCTCCAGGTTGTCCAGCCCGCCGCCGTGCCGGTCCGCGTCCCCGAGCGCTGCCCGCTCGGGGACGCCGTCGTTTGAGAGGGTGAGCCGCAGCCGCCCGCCCTCCACACCGCCCCTGACGACGCAGCACTCCGCCTTGCTGTGCCGCAGCAGGTTGGTGACGCCCTCGCGCAGCACGGTGGCGAGCACGGTGTCGGCCTCCCCGGTGGGCTGGATGCCGCCGAGGTCGAACCGGGCCTCGATGTCGGCGGCCGCGAGCACCGACCGCGCCGAGACGGCCTCGCTCTCCAGCGACATGTCCCGGTAGCCGCGGGCCACCGCGCGCACGTCGGCCAGGGCCTGCCGGGAGATCTCCAGCACCCCGCCGAGCTCGTCCAGCGCCCGCTCCGGGTTGGCCGTGACCAGTCGGCAGGTCAGCTCGCTCTTCAGGGTGATCGCCGAGAGGCTGTAGCCGAGCAGGTCGTGCAGGTCGCGGGCGAACCGCAGCCGTTCCCGGGTGACGGCCAGTCGGGCCAGCTCCTGCTGGGCCTGCTGCACCTCGATGACGAGTTGGGCGAGCCTGGTCAGGCCGAAGACGATCAGGCCGGTCAGCGCCGTCGCCACGGTGAGGTAGACGGCCTCGGCCACGCTGATGCCCAGCAGCGCGCCACTGACCCCGGACAGCACCACCACCGCCCCGAAGGCCGCCCCGGCCCGCTTGCCGCGCAGCAGGAGCAGCACCGAGGAACCGAGGAAACCCGCCATCCCGCCCCAGGCGAAGCCGAAGAGCACCAGCGGAACGTACGTCAGCACCGCCTGCGCCAGCAGCGTCCAGCGCCCGTAGCGCTCCCGGACGCGCTGCATCCGGGGTGCGCAATGGACGAACTGGAGCGCCGAGGCGGCGGTGAATGTCAGGCTCGCGGCAACGAATTGACTGTCCGTCGGATGACTTGTCGCCATGTTCAGAAAGCCGATCAGCACGAAGCCGAGCTGCACGATCACCACAATGGCCAAGGCCAGCCTGGGCGGGGGCGCGTTGAAACCGGTCGGTCTGTTTTCCCTCGTCGGCGGCCCCCCCGCGTCTCCGGATCCGTCCGGCTCGTTCCGCACACGCACGGTTCCACTCAAGCTGTACTCCCCCCACGCGACTTGGGGGGGAGTATAGGGCGCGACTATCCCCGCGCCGACACCTCGTTCGCGCACTCGTCCCAGCCCGTGAAATCGGCCGGATCCGCCCGCCCCTCCCGGGCCGGGCGGCTGCCCTCCGGGAGCGCGCCCAGGACGAAGCCGCCGACCGTGGCCTCGGCCCGCCAGTCGACCCGCAGCGCCCGTTCGGCCAGCTCGATGTCGCCGCTGCGCAGCGCGCAGGTGGCCAGGCCCATGGCCGTCCCGACCAGGTACATGCTCTGGGTCACCACGCCGACGTGTTTGAGCGTCAGCGCGTACGCGAGGCCGCTGAATTTCCAGGAAAGCCGGCGGTACCGGGAGGTGATGGCGACGACCACGGCCGGCGGGGTGGCCAGCCGGGCACTGAGCGCGGCCTCGGCGAACAGTTCGTCCAGTTCCTCCGGACCTTCATTGACCGCGATCAGACAATGCTCGGAAGGTGCGTAGTAATAGATCCCGTCCGGCAGCCCCGCGCAGCCCCGCACGGCCGGGTAGAACTCCAGCTCGTACGCCCCGTCCCCGCTGGGGTACGGGCGGTCGCTGACCGGTTCGCCGGTCGGGTCGCCGGCGGGCGCCGGCCGCAGCCCGCGCACGCGTACGGTCCGGTGCAGGAACTCGCCGAGCTGCTCGGCGGTGAACGGGGCGGTGCCGAACTCGCGGACCGAGCGGCGGCCCTCGATCACCGCGGTCAGCACCGGGTCCGCGGCCAGCACCTGCTTGAGGTCGGGGCGGGCCAGCGGGTGGCGCCGGCCGGCCGGGAGCGGGCGCAGCGCGGGCTCGGGGTCGGTGCGCCCGCGCAGCGGGTGGGTCGCGCCGTACGGGCCGTCGTGGCGCCCGGTGGTGCTGCGGGTGTGGAAGAACAGGTCGACGCCCGACCAGGCGGCGAGCACCGGGTCGAGGTCCTCGCCGAAGGTGGGGGCGGACAGCCGGATCAGCTCCACCGAGGCCGACGGCTGCGGCCCGCCGTCCTCGGCGACCGAGAGCAGCCCGGCGCCCGCCAGTTGGGCCAGCAGCGCCAGCACCACCGGTTCGGCCAGGCCCGACTCCGGCACGATCGCGGCCGGCCGCACCGGGCGGCCGAGCATGCCGACCACCCGAGCGCTCTCCGGCCGGTGCAGCTCGACCCGGTGCAGGGCGGTGGGCGCCTCCAGCACGAAGCCGGCGCCCTCGGTGCGCAGGAAGGCGAAGCGGGACAGCCGCACCGGCCGGCCCGGGTCGACCGGCCCGGGCTGGAACCGGGCCTCCCTGGCCAACGGCACCACGGACAGCAGCGGTTGGGCCGCGTCCTCCAGACCGAGCGAGCGCACCACCAGGTGCTGGAGCCGGTGCAGCACCCGCAGCACCTCGGCCTGCCCGGCCTGGTCCCGGACCGGCTCGCCGTCGCCGGAGGCGGGCATCGCCCCGGCGAAGACGTTCTCCAGCATGATCGGCCCCAGGCTCATCCGCCGCAGGGTCTCCCCCACCAGCGGGTGCGGACGGTCCAGCCGGAAGTCACCCCAGCGGGCTCTCAGCAGCAGCGAACCGTCCGGCTCCGCCGGCTCGACCAGGACGTCCTCGCGCAGGGACCACAGGGCGCGGGGGCGGGCTCCGCCGGCGGCACGGGCCGCGGCGAGGATTCCGTCGCTGGTCGACATGGGGGACTCCTCATTGCTGAAGGCGGGCGGGGGCTCCGCCGGACGGTCCGACCGGTCGGTCAGACGAACAGGGGGATCGGATTGAGCTCCTCGTAGCGGCTGGGCCGGGCCAGCCGTCCGAGGGCGACAGGGACGTCGAACAGGCGGCCCGGGGCGAACCGGGCCCAGAACTGGCGCAGGCCGGGGACGACGACCTTGACCACCGGCAGGCCGATGTCGGGTCGGGTCTGGTCGAGCACCAGCAGGTCGAGGCCGTGGGCGCGGACGGTCTCCACGCAGGCGGCCACCTCCTCGCCCAGGTCACGGCGCGGGCCGGCCGGGAAGTCGGCCGGGCCGCGCGCCGCCCGCCCCGGATCGGGCAGCAGGTAGGGCTGGTTGCGCACGGTCGCCGCGCGCCACCAAGAGAGCAGCTCGGGGTCGTCCAGGTCGTAGCCGGTGCCGTCGGGGGCCGCGCCGAGGGCGGCCGGCAGCAGCTGGCCCATCTCGGTCAGGGCCCGCCGCAGGGCGATCCGGGCATCGAAGTGCGCGCCGAAGCCGAACATGACGTCCTCGGCGGGCTTGTCGGTGCGGCGGGAGAGCACGGCGAAGACCGGGATGCCGAGGTCGGAGGTGAGGTCCAGGGCCCACACCTCGCGGTTGAGGCCCGCGTAGAGCTCCATCGCGTCCCGGTCCCAGATGTCGCCGAACTCCTCCATCCGGACGGCCGGTTGGCGGGTGCGGTTGTACCACCAGAGCGCGACCGCGTCCCGTTCGACGAGTTCGAGGAAGCCGTGCACGATCGCGTCCTCCAGGCTGCTGCCGGCCGCGTTGCCGTTGGAGTCGGCGCGCAGCGCCCGGCTGCCGGCGGGTGGGGTTACCGGGCCGACCGCGCAGCTGTAGTAGAGCATTCCGGTGGGCAGCAGGCGCCGGCGGCCGTCGGCCAGCGACCAGACCGGGGTCCAGTCCACCGGCTCGGTCTCGTCGAAGGGCGCGGGCACGTACTGGAAGACGGAGTGCCGCTCGTTCCAGCGCTCCCGGTCCGTGTACTGGCGCGGGTCGAACAGCTGGCAGTCGTCCGGGTGGACCGCCTCCGCCGCCAACTCCCGGTAGCTGCCGCGGATCCGGGTCTCGTCGCCGTGCAGCGCGCCGCAGTGCCGCTCCAGCGCCTCGCACAGCGCGCTGACCTTCGCCTCCAGCGGGGTCGCGCCCTTGCCGCCGCTCATCTGCCGCAGCCCGGCGCGCAGTTGGGCGAGGTCGGCGGAGCCGGCCACCGGATTGCGGCCGGAGAGGTAGCAGTTGATCCGGACCGGGGCGCGCGGGTCCCGGCGGATCTCGGCGATCACACCGGTCACCGGGCTCACCAGGGGGCCGTAGCGCTCGTACACCTGCTCCGGCGTCTCGGCGCGGTGGCAGTCGGCGCCGTCCGCCTTCGGCCGGGCCACCGGGACGACCGGGCGGGCCAGTTGGGCGGCCATCAGGCCCGGGTCCCCGCACTCGGGGCACTGCGGGCGGCGGCTCACCCGGTGGCCCTGGACGGCCAGGCCGAGACTGTCCAGCACCCGGATCTCCCGCTGGCCCGGGTGCCGGTAGCCGGCCAGCCACTTGGCCGCCTCCAGGGCGGCGAGCTGCGCGCCGAGCGCCCGGACGGCGGGCACCGAGGTGTCCGGCCGGGCCACCGGGCCGGCCAGGCCCAGCGCCCGCTGCACCGGCACCTCGGAGCGCCGGTGGGCGCGCAGCCGGTGCGCCAGGCAGGTCCAGCACGGGCCGTCGGCCGCGCCGAACACCGGGCCCACCCAGGGGCTGGAGCCGCCGGGCTTGACCGCCAGCCAGGCCCGCCCGGCGGCCCGGTGGGCGGCGTCGATCTCCCGCAGGGCCGGGTCGAGGTAGTCGGCGCAGACCACCACCGACAGCTCCCCGGCACCGGCCGCGGCGGTGACCGACAGACCGTTGTTCCGGCAGGCCTGCTCGACCTCCCCCGCGTCGGCGCCGCCGACCGCCAGCACCGCCGCGCCCGCCTCGACCCGGCCGAGCGCGACGGCGCCGTCCAGGCCGGCCAGTTCCCAGTAGGCCCGCGCCGAGCGGCGGGCCGGCTCGGCGGCGCTCTCCCCGTGGTAGCCGATCAGCCCGGCCCGGGCGAGCCGGGCGATCAGCTGCCGGGCCCGGCCGTCCGGGAGCCCGGGCGCGGCGTCCCGCAGCACGCCGGCGAGGTCGCGGGTGCCGTCGAGCAGCGGCACCAGCCGTTCGATGCCCTCCCCTTGCAGGGCGGTCACACCCTGGTCGGAGACCAGGTAGGCCGCGTCGCCGGGCACCACTTCGGTGCGCAGATGGCTGCGGAAGCCGATCAGGCGGTGGTCGGCGACGGGTGCGGCGGTCGAGTCGGCTCTGCGGGTCACCGGAGAACCCCTACAGGCCGTCGGTCGAGAAGCAGACGCACAGCTCGGCGCGTCCGGCGGCGGGGTGGTCGAGGTCCACGATCGTCAGGTCCAGGTCGTGGTCCCCGGCCGGGGACATCAGGTCGATCAGGTCCAGCGAGTCGAGAAGGGCAGTTCCGAACACGTTCTCCCCCAGGTGTCGTGAAGGGCCGTCAGATCTCGTCGGGCTCCGCTGCGGGCTTCCCGGAGCGGCACGAGGATTCTGGGCTCGCGACGGGAGCGCGGGACAGTGCCGCGCTCATCGATCGACCGTGAAATCCTCATGCCTCGGGCCGTTCTCGAGTCACCCTCGATCGGTGAGGCCGGCACTGGGTTCCGGGCCGCCCCGGGTGCCAAGGTGAAGACGCTGCGAGGCGCATCCCCGCTCCTGGGGTCCACGAGGTCCGAAGGCCATCGTGAGCAGCGAGTTCGCGACGCAAAGCCTTCGCGACACCAGCGCCTTCGCAACGCAGCACGGAGCACGAGGCACGAAGGGAGACTCCGGTGGAGATCGGCATCCTGGGCCCACTGACCGCCAGGCTCGGACGGACGTCGGTGGTGCCGAGCGCGGGGAAGCCTAGACAGGTTCTCGCCCTGCTCGCCCTCCGATCCGGCACCAAGGTGCCGGTGGAGACGCTCTTCCACGAGCTGTGGTCGTACGACCCGCCGCGCAGCGCGGCCACCACCCTGCAGACCTACATCCTGCAGCTGCGCCGCATGCTGGCCAAGGGACTCGCGCCGGACGGCACCTGCCCCAAGACGCTGCTGCGCACCCAGTACAACGGCTATCTGCTCGACGTCCCGGTCGAGCAGACCGACGCGGCCCGGTTCGACCGGCTGCGGGAGGCCGGCCAGTCGGCGCTGCGGGCCGGCGACTGCGCGACCGCGGCGATCCAGCTGCGTGCCGCGCTCGACCTGTGGCGCGGCCCGGCCATGGCCGACCTGCAGCTCGGCGAGATCCTCTCGATCGAGGCCATCCAGCTGGAGGAGAACCGGCTGAGCACCGTCGACGACCGGATCAGCGCCGACCTGGGGCTGGGCCGGCACGCCAGCCTGATCGGCGAGCTGGCCTCGCTGACGGCCCGCCACCCGATGCACCAGAACCTGCACGCGCACTACATGCTGGCGCTCTACCGCTGCGGACGGGCCTCCAACGCGCTGGACGTCTACCGGCGGCTGCACGGCACGCTGGTCGAGTCGATCGGTCTGGAGCCCTCTCCCAAGCTGCAGCGGCTGCACCACGCGATGCTCAACGCCG
This sequence comes from Kitasatospora sp. NPDC048296, assembly GCF_043201815.1. Classification (NCBI taxonomy): domain Bacteria; kingdom Bacillati; phylum Actinomycetota; class Actinomycetes; order Kitasatosporales; family Streptomycetaceae; genus Kitasatospora; species Kitasatospora sp. NPDC048296. The sequence continues at coordinate 41,893 of NZ_JBICZB010000054.1, read as the reverse complement.
ATCCCCAACTGGACGTCGTGGAGCGGCAGCCGGACCTCGCCCGGCTGTGACACGGTGACGACCGCTGCCGGGGGGGCTCCGGCAGCGGTCGTCCGTTTCGGGGGGAGGGGGCTACACCGGCTGGTTGCCGTGCTTGCGGCGGGGCAGCTCCGCGTGCTTGGAGCGGAGCACCGCCAGCGAGCGGATCAGTATCCGGCGGGTCTCGGCCGGGTCGATGACGTCGTCCACCAGGCCGCGTTCGGCCGCGTAGTACGGGTGCATCAGCTCCTCGCGGTACTCCTGGATGAGCAGGTCCCGGGTGGTCACCGGGTCGGTGGAGCCGGCGATCTCCCGGCGGAAGATCACGCTCACCGCGCCCTCCGCGCCCATCACCGCGATCTCGTTGGTCGGCCAGGCGAAGGACAGGTCGGCGCCCACCGAGCGGGAGTCCATCACGATGTAGGCGCCGCCGTAGGCCTTGCGCAGGATCAGCTGGATCCGCGGCACGGTGGCGTTGCAGTACGCGTACAGCAGTTTGGCGCCGTGCCGGATGATGCCGCCGTGCTCCTGGTCGACGCCGGGCAGGAAGCCGGGCACGTCCAGCATGGTGACCAGTGGGATGTTGAAGGCGTCGCACATCTGGACGAAGCGCGCGGCCTTCTCCGACGAGTGGATGTCCAGCACCCCGGCCAGCGACTGGGGCTGGTTGGCGACGATGCCGACCACCGCGCCGTTCAGCCTGGTCAGCGCGCAGATCACGCTGTTCGCCCAGCGCTCCTGGAGCTCCAGGTACTCGCCGTCGTCGGCGATCGCCGCGATCACCTCGCGCATGTCGTACGGCTGGTTGCCGTTGGCCGGCACCAGGTCGAGCAGTTCCTCGCAGCGGCGGTCGGCCGGGTCGCCGGTGGGCTCGACCGGAGGCATCTCCATGTTGTTCTGCGGCAGCAGCGAGAGGAGGTAGCGGACCTCTTCCAGGCAGGTCCGCTCGTCGTCGTAGGCGAAGTGCGCCACCCCGGAGACCTCGGCGTGCACGTCGGCGCCGCCCAGGCCGTTCTGGCTCACCTTCTCGCCGGTCACCGCCTGGACCACGTCCGGGCCGGTGATGAACATCTGCGAGGTCTCGCGGACCATGAACACGAAGTCGGTCAGCGCCGGCGAGTAGGCGGCGCCGCCCGCGCACGGGCCCAGCATCACCGAGATCTGCGGGATGACGCCCGAGGCCCTGGTGTTGCGCTGGAAGATGCCGCCGTAGCCGGCCAGGGCGGTGACGCCCTCCTGGATCCGGGCGCCGGCGCCGTCGTTCAGCGACACCAGCGGGGCACCGGCGGCCAGGGCCATGTCCATGATCTTGTGGATCTTCTGCGCGTGGGCCTCGCCCAGCGCGCCGCCGAAGATCCGGAAGTCGTGGGCGTACACGAAGACCGTCCGGCCGTGCACCTCGCCCCAGCCGACCACCACGCCGTCGGTGTACGGCTTGCGGTCCTCCAGGCCGAGGCCCGAGGCGCGGTGGCGGCGCAGCGGTTCCAGCTCGACGAAGGTGTCCTCGTCGAACAGCACGTCCAGCCGCTCCCGGACGGTCAACTTGCCGCGGGCGTGCTGGCGTTCGGTGGCGTCCGCGCTCGGGCCGTCGTAGGCCTCCCGGTGCTTGGCGGCCAACTGCTCGACGGCGGAGCGCAGCTGCGGCCCGCCCGCCGCGGTCCGGGGGTGCACCGGGGCCCGGACCGCGGCGGGCGGCGGGGTCGGGCTGCCGACGACGGTGCCGAGACGATCGGCGAGTCCGCTCTGGATGGTGGTCAACGTACTTCCCCTCTCGTACTTCGGCTCGGCGTCGGTGCGGAGCCGGGCGTCAGAGCCCGGCGGCCGCGCGCAGCTCCGCCGCCCGGTCGGTGCGCTCCCAGGTCAGGTCCTGCGACTCGCGGCCGAAGTGGCCGTAGGCGGCGGTCTGGGCGTAGATGGGCCGCAGCAGGTCCAGGTCGCGGATGATCGCGGCCGGGCGCAGGTCGAAGACCTTGGTGACGGCCTCCTGGATGGTCAGCACCGGGACGGCCTCGGTGCCGAAGGTCTCGACGAACAGGCCGACCGGCTCGGCCTTGCCGATCGCGTACGCGACCTGCACCTCGGCGCGGCGGGCCAGGCCCGCGGCGACGATGTTCTTGGCGACCCAGCGCATCGCGTACGCGGCCGAGCGGTCCACCTTGGACGGGTCCTTGCCGGAGAAGGCGCCGCCGCCGTGGCGGGCCATGCCGCCGTAGGTGTCCACGATGATCTTGCGGCCGGTCAGGCCGGCGTCGCCCATCGGGCCGCCAACCTCGAAGCGGCCGGTCGGGTTGACCAGCAGCCGGTAGTCGCTGGTGTCGATGCCGAGCGCGGCGAGCTCGGGCTCGACCACGTACTCGCGGATGTCGGGGGCGAGCAGGCCCTCCAGGCTGATGTCGGCGGCGTGCTGCGAGGAGACCACCACGGTGTCCAGGCGCACGGCGCGGTCGCCGTCGTACTCGATGGTGACCTGGGTCTTGCCGTCGGGGCGCAGGTACGGGACGGTCCCGTTCTTGCGGACCTCGGACAGGCGCTTGGACAGCCGGTGCGCCAGGGCGATCGGCAGCGGCATCAGCTCGGGGGTGTCGTCGCAGGCGTAGCCGAACATCAGGCCCTGGTCGCCGGCGCCCTGCTTGTCGAGCTCGTCCTCGGCGCCCTCGACCCGGGCCTCGTAGGCGGCGTCGACGCCCTGGGCGATGTCCGGGGACTGCGAGCCGATGGAGACGGAGACGCCGCAGGAGGCGCCGTCGAAACCCTTCTGCGAGCTGTCGTAGCCGATCTCCAGGACGGTGCGCCGGACGATCGCGGCGATGTCGGCGTAGCCGGAGGTCGCGACCTCCCCGGCGATGTGCACCTGGCCGGTGGTGATCAGCGTCTCGACCGCGACCCGGCTGCCCGGGTCCTGGGTGAGCAGCGCGTCCAGGATGGCGTCGCTGATCTGGTCGGCGATCTTGTCGGGGTGGCCTTCGGTCACGGACTCGGAGGTGAACAGGCGGCGGGCCATGGGTGCTCCGTAAGGGTTGGCAACTGGGACGGACGGACAGGCGGACGGGCGCAGGCGCGGGGAAGCGGCGGCCGGTCCCCGCCGGTGGGGCGGCGGGGACCGAGCGGGGCGGTCAGCTCGCTTCGAGCAGCCGCTTGAGCTGGACGAGCTCCTCGGCCATCTCGTTGCGCTGCCCGACCACCACGTCCTCGTCGACGTGGGGCGGCAGGTTGACGGTGAAGCGGACGGCCACGTGCTCGCCGTGCTCCTGGAGGTCGAGTTCGGCCTCCTCCTCCTGGCCGCGGATCAGCGAGTGGATGACGTAGCGGCGGGCGCCGGCGTTCTCGGTGCCGGTGATCCAGGTCTCGATCGGGCCCATCACGGACTGCACCTGGAACCTGCCGTCCTTCTCGCCGTCGACCGCCTGGAAGAAGGTGGTCCACTCGGTCAGGTTGGGCATGTGCCCGAGGTAGGCGCCGACCGTGGCGAGGTCGCCCCTGATGTCGATGCCTCCGGTCACGGGGATCATTGCGGTTGTCCTCACTCTCGTGTGATTGGGCGCTGCCTCTCGTGCTCTCGTGCGCTCTCCTGGTGCGGGGCGGCCGGTCAGAGCAGGCTGAACTGCTCGCGGACGCCGCCGATCAGCTCGCGCGGCGAGCCGGGCGGCTCCTCGGCGCTGCCCCGCAGGGTGCTCTGCAGCAGGGCGGCCAGCGGCAGCACGGTGGGCAGGTGCGGGTCGGCGAGGCCGATCAGCAGCTGCTGGTGGACGCCGTCCGCGAAGGTGGCGTCACCGGCCGCGTCCGCGCCCTTGATCAGCGCGCCGGCCTTCTCCTGGTAGCGGGCGACCACCGCGGAGCGCTCCTCGGCGCCCGGGGCGGCCAGGGAGTCGACGGCCGCCTGGCCGGCGAACAGCCCGGCCTGGACGGCGATGTCGATGCCGCTGCAGAAGAACGGGTCCAGGAAGGCGGCGGCGTCGCCGGCGATCGCGTACGCCTCCCCCGCCAGCTCGGTGGCGCGGAAGCGCCGGTTGAGCGCGGGCAGCACCGGCAGCAGCTGGTCGGCGCCGGCCAGCAGGGTCTGCAGCGGGGCGGCCTCGTCGACCTCGGCCCAGAACAGCGACTCGATGTCGCCGCCGTAGCGCTGGGCGTGGTCGTCGCCGACCACCACGCCGACGCCGACCCGGCCGCCGCCCATCGGGATCACGAACACGTAGCCGTGGGTGATGCCGATGATGGTCATCGTGCCCTCGACCGCCAGCTCGTGCTCACGCTCGGGCTTGAAGTGGCTGAACACCGCCTCGCGCGGGTCGAGTTGCTGCTCGGGCTCCTCCCGGGTGCCGAGCGCCCGGGAGACCAGGGCGGACTTGCCGCTGGCGTCGATGACGTACCGGGCGGAGAGCTCGGCGATCCCGGCCGGGGTGGCCGCGGTGAGCTTGACGCCGCTGCCGTCGGCCGCGAACTCGACGTCGGTGACGGTGTGCAGCGGGCGGTAGCTCGCGCCCTGGCGGATCGCGTTGTCCACCAGGATCTTGTCGAACTTGGAGCGGTCCAGCCGGACCACGGCCGGCAGGTCGCAGCCGGCCGCCCGGGACAGCGTCAGCTCCAGGCCGAAGCGGCCGGTGGCGTTGAGGAAGCGCACGCCGGTGGCGGCGCCGAAGGCCTCCTTGACGTCCTCCACGCCGAGCCCGCGCAACAGCGGCAGGGTCTCGCCCGACCACGACTCGGGCAGGTGGGGGGCGGGCTGCATCGCGCGGTCCAGCAGCAGGACGCTCAGGCCCGCCTTGGCCGCGGCCGCCGCCGCGGTGGAGCCGGCCGGGCCGGCTCCGATCACGATCACATCGGTGGTCACGCGGCGGCTCCCAGGGCGGCGGGCGCAGGCTGCGCGCCCGCCTCGAAGTGGCTGACGAAACTGTCCAGGATCCGGCCGAGGCGGTCCTCGAAGCGGCGCCGGTAGGCGTCCCGGTAGTCCTGGTGGGCGGGGTCGGACGGGCTGCCGCCCGGCTGGGCCGGGAGCAGCTCGTAGTTCCGCTCGGCGGTGACCAGGCAGCCGCCGTCCTGCTCGGTGAAGCGCCAGGCGCCGACGTGGTCGGCCATGCCGGGCGGCGGGGTCGGGCTGAAGAACTCGATGTCGCCGCCGGGGGCCAGGAAGCGGACGGTGCGGACGAACTCGGTCCGGCCGTCGCGCTCCACCTCCAGGTCGAACTCCTGGTGCGCGCCGTCGTCGTAGTGCACCCGGACGGAGGTGATCCGGTCCCAGACGGCGTGCCAGGAGGCGATGTCCCAGAACAGCGCCCGGACCTCGGCCACCGGGGCGGCGATCGACCGGCTGACGCTCAGCAGGTCGCTGCGGTCGGCGAGTTCGGCTGTCTCACGGGGTTCGGCCCGCTCAGCGGTCGACAACGGCCTCGACCGCCTCGCGGAACAGCTGCAGGTTGTGCTGCAGGTGGCCGGAGAGCCGGCGGCCGAACTCGGCCTCGTCCGGCACCGGGGCGGCGGCCGGGTCGCCGGAGGGCGGCGCCAGCAGCTCGAACTCGCGGGTGGCGGTGACGGTGGTGCGGCCGTCCTGCTCGGCGAAGGTCCAGCGGCCGGTCATCCGCTTCAGCAGCGGCGGCGGCGTGGTCTGCACCAGCTCCAGCTCGTACGGGGCGCGGCAGTAGCGGACGCCGCGGACGGTCTCCTGACCGCCGGGGCGCTCCACCGTCATGGTGAACTCCTGGTTGTAGCCGTCGCAGTAGAGCACCTGGACGTCCAGGGTGTCCGGCAGGATCGCGGGCCAGCGGTCCAGGTCGGCGAAGGCGCCGTAGGCGGCCTCGATCGGGGCGTCGATGACGACGCTCTCGGTGATGGCGGCCACGGCGGTCACTCCCCGCCCTTGCCGGTGAGCACCTTGCGCCAGGAGTCCAGCGCCAGCTTGGAGTGGCCGGCCAGCATGGTCGTCACCTGCTCCTCGGTGCTCGCCTCCTCGGTGGCCGGGTAGACCAGCGGGGCGACCTCCTCGTGGAGGTTCCACACGTGGGTGACCTCGACGTGGGTGTGCTCCGGGTTGCCGGCGGCCTGGGTGAAGCGCCAGATCCCGCCGTGGTGCTTGAGGAACTCCGGCGGCTCGGGCTGGAAGAACTCGATCTCCCCGGGGCGGCAGTTGCGGATCGAGCGGACCCGCAGCTGGGAGCCGTCGGTCTCCGAGGCGACCGTCATGAAGAACTCCTGGTAGCGCCCGTCGTCGTAGCGGACGTCGATCTCCTGGACGTGCGGCAGGTACTGGGGCCACGCGCGGACCTCGAACAGCGCCCCGTAGACGGCGTCCAGCGGCGCCTCGATCACGAGGGTCTGCACGGTGCGGTGGGCGAACCCGGGGTGGGTGTCGATGGTGAGGCCCGCCGTGGGGCTGACGGTGGTCATCTCTGCTTGCTCCTTGGGCTGTTGTGCGTACGGTCGGGTCTCAGGCGCCGAGCCAGTCCTCGCGGCGGCCGGCGAACAGGTCGACCATCGGGGTGTTCATGGCCCAGTGCGGGTGCTCCAGCGCGGTGGTCTCGCCCCAGAAGTCCGGGTTGGTGAACTCGAGCATCACGTTCATGTGCCACTCGCGGCCCAGCTGGGTGAGGGTGAGCTTGTCGTCGGCGAGCTCGGCCAGGCCGCGGCTGAGGATCCGCTCGACCTCGGGCTTGAAGTCCTCCAGGAAGCTGGAGCCGAACTGGAACTCGTACTCCTTCAGGTCGACCGCGAAGGCCTGCAGGATGTTCATCACGTACCGCTCCTTGCGGACCCGCGGGCTCAGCTGGGAGGAGACGGCCGAGATGAAGTGCTCGCCGCGGTTGACGGCGGCGATGTAGCCCTCGACGTCCTTGCGGCCGCCGACCCGGTAGTCGTTGATGAAGCTGTAGGCGCTGGGGCCGACGCCGAGGATCTCGACGTTGTTCCGCAGGAAGGTCCACTCGTTGTAGACGTTCTCCCAGCCCGGCCGGCAGAAGTGGTCGAACATGTAGTTGTGGAAGCCCATGTTCTCGGTGGCCTCGACCAGGTCGCGGTACATGTTGCGGACGTACTCCGACTCCTTGTCCACCAGCGGGGCGACCTTGCCCATCTTGATGAACTTGTCCTGCGGGGTGCCGGGGTGGATCCGGTACAGGTAGGTGGTCAGGTGCTTGACGTCGAGGTCGCGCAGCACCTCCAGGTCGCGCTGCCAGGTCTCCCGCCGGTGGCCGGGCAGGTTGTACATCATGTCCATCTGGATGTTGCTGAAGCCGCGCGAGGACAGCTCGTTGATCGCCTTGATGGACTCCTGGGCGGCGTGCGGGGAGCCGATGATCCGCAGGATGCTCTCGTCGAAGGACTGCACGCCGAGGCTGACCCGGTTGATGTGCGAGTCGGCGACGTAGTCCAGCTTGTCCGGGGTGTAGTCGCGGGCGTTGCCCTCGAGGGTGAGCTCGTAGTCCTTGGCCACCGGGTAGTTGGCGAAGATGGTGTCCAGGATCCGCTTCAGGTACGCGGTCTTGAGCAGCGAGCCGGTGCCGCCGCCGATGTAGATGGCGCGCAGGCTGCCGGTCTGGAAGCGCTTGTAGGACGCCCAGCGCTCCAGGTCGGCGACGATCGCGTCGACGAAGCGCGCCTCCTTGTTGCGCGGGTCGTGCGGGGAGAGCTGGTCGACGAAGTACGGGCAGGAGTAGCAGCGCACCCGGCAGAACGGGATCGACAGGTACATCACGTAGTCCTGGCCGGTCTGGTCGAGCGCCAGCTGCGGCAGGAACTCCTGGCCGGAGCGGTTCTCCCAGAGCGCCGGCGGATACAGGATGAACGGGGTGGTGTACTTCTGCGGGTACGGCTGGGTGGTGACGGGCGCGGTCATGCTCGGGTCTCCAATCGGACGTTCACGGGCTGGGGAGCTGCGGCGCTCCGGATTCGGCTGACGCTTCGTCAGGACGCGCTGCGCGGCTCGGCGTACATCGGCAGGCCGCCCTCGGGGCGGAGGGTCATCACCGGGCCGGCGACCACCCGGTGGCCCGGCACGGAGCGCAGCCGGAACTGCTGGACCACGGTGGTGAGCAGCAGTTGCGCCTCCATCAGCGCGAAGTGCACGCCCAGGCACTGGCGTTGGCCGCCGCTGAACGGGACGTAGGCGTAGTGGTGCTGCTTGGCCAGGTTCTCCGGGGTGAACCGCTCCGGGTCGAAGCGCTCGGCGTCGCTCCAGTAGTCGGGGTGGCGGTGCACGACCCAGGGGCAGATGGTGATGCTGGCGTCCTTCGGCAGCGGCAGGCCGCCCACCTCGTCGGGGCCGTTGCCCCAGCGGGCCAGCAGGTAGATCGGCGGGTAGAGCCGCATCGCCTCCTGGACCACCTGCTTGGTGTACGGCAGGTTCGGCAGGTCGGCGACGGTGGCGGTGCGGCCGGCCAGCTGGGTGTCGACCTCGTGCTCCAGCCGCTCCAGCACCTCGGGGTGCTCGGCGAGCAGGTGGAAGGTCCAGGTCAGCGCGTCGGCGGTGGTCTCGTGGCCGGACAGCAGCAGGGTCATGACCTCGTCGCGCAGCTGCTGGTCGCTCATCCCGCGGCCGCCGTCCTCGTCGGTGACGGCCATCAGCAGGGAGAGCAGGTCGCCGGTGTCGACGGGGTTGTCGCGGCGGCTGGCGATGATGTCGTGGATGACCTCGTCCAGCTCGGCGACGTTGGCGTTGAACCGCTTGACCAGCGGCAGGAAGGGCATGTTGACCATCAGCGGGCCGAACGGGTTGCCGAGCAGCTTGGCGAACTGCTCGCTGACCTCGCTGAACGCGGTGCCGACCTTGCCGGCCTCGTTGATGATGTCCATGTTGAACAGCGTCTGGCCGACGATGTCCAGGGTGAGCTGCATCATCTCGGCGTCGACGTTGACCGGGCCGTCCTCGCCGCGGGCGCCGCGCTCGCGCCAGCGGTCCAGCATCCGCAGCGTCGCGCCGGTCATCATGTCGCCGTAGGTGGCGACCCGCTGCTTGGTGAACCCGGGCTGGATCAGCCGGCGCTGACGGCTCCACAGGTCTCCGTCGCTGGTCACCAGGCCCTTGCCCATGACCCGGCCGAGCAGCAGGAAGGCCGGGTGCGGGGCCTTGCTGTAGTTGGCCGAGTTGGTGGCCAGCACGTGCCGGATGTGGTCCGGGTCGGAGAGGAAGTAGAAGTACTGGTTGGCCAGGAAGCGCACCTTGACGGCGTCGCCGTGCTGCTGGAACACGTCGGTGAGCAGGGCGATCGGGTTCTTCGAGAAGCCGCGCATCACACCGAGCGGGGAGCCGCCGGTGGCGACCGCCCAGGTCTTCGCGGGGCCGGCGGCGGCCCGCCGCTCCGGGGCGATGGTCATCGGGCCGCCCCCTTCCCGCCCTCGATGCCGACGGGCCGGCCGATCAGATAGGTGACCGGCGGTCCGCCACGGCCCTCGGGCTTCAAAACGCCGGCCTCCCAGGAGTAGTCCGACGCGTCGAGGTCGTGCACCATCTCTCGAAGCTCCTCAGTGGTGTAGGTGCGCAGGTTGGAGGCGATGCCGTCCCACATGAAGGCGAGCGGCACCAGCGGCACGAGGTAGCTGAAGAACAGCCGGCTGTAGCTGACCGGCCGCAGTCGGGCCGCCCAGCCCCAGACCAGCAGCGGGCCGAGCGGGACGGTGAGCAGGATCGGCGCCCAGCGACGCTCGGTGAACTCGAACACGGCGACGGCCTCGCGCCGGCGGTAGGCGTCCTTCAGCACCTGGCGGGCGGTGTGCGGCCGCAGGTGGTGGAAGCCGGTGAACAGGGTGCGCAGTCCGGACAGCCGCTCGGGCACGGCCGTCGCGTCGACGGACTGCGCCTCGAAGCGGGTGCGGCCGTCGCCGATCGTGCGGACCGCCGCGGCCAGCGCCTCCCGGTTGGGGTACTTGTCGGTGAGGACCAGCTCGACGTCGGCGTCCTCCTCGGCCAGCCGGCCCTTCAGCACCGTCCAGGGGCCGGAGCCGCCGGAGCACAGGTCGACGATCCGGGAGATGTCGTGCTCGCGGACCAGCTTGGCCAGCAACGGCACCACCGGCGCGTAGACGTCGCCGCGCAGCACGATGGCCTCGCGCAGCAGGTCGGTGATCGGGTTCCGCAGCACCGCGGGGAACCAGGACAGATCCTCGAACTCGAACAGGTGACGCCGTTTCATCGCAACTGACCTCGCTCCACTGGATGGCGCCGTTCGGATTTCTCGGCGGTCGACGCCGAACAACCCCCATACTCCGCTATGGAATTCGAGCGAGCCATCCCCAAAACCATGCAGCGCTCCGGTCAAGCCCTAGCGGGCCGCTGCATACCGACGGCGGGTCGGCGCGCTTACCGCCTCTGAGCAGTCGATATGCCCGCATACCGAAGCCGCCGGAAATGGCGCTCAAGTGGCGCTCGAGCGGAATTCGAGGGGTTGCCGCAAAAGCCGGTGAAGAATTGCCGGGCAACAATTGCCGGATCGATGCGAATCATCGATGCGAATCCCTTATCACCGACGAAAGGACTTCCCCCCATGTGGGAGTACGAGCACAGCGTGATCGCCGACACCACCCCTGAGGCGGTCTGGGCCCTCTACAGCGACACCACCAAGTGGGAGAGCTGGGACCAGGGCCTGGACGCGATCGAGCTGCACGGCCCGTTCGAGGTGGGCACCAAGGGCCACCTGAAGCCCAAGGGCCAGGACGGCTTCCCGTTCACCCTGATCGAGGCCGAGCCCAACAAGCGCTTCACCGACGAGACCGTGGTCAACGGCCTGGTCCTGCACTTCATCCACATCCTGGAGGCGCAGGAGGACGGCCGCACCAAGATCACCCACCGGGTCGAGATCACCGGCCCGGCCGCCGCCGAGGCCGCGCCGCACGTCGGCCCCGCGGTCACCGCCGACATCCCGGCCACCGTCGCCCGTCTCGCGGAGATCGCCGCGGCCTGACGGCCTGAGCCGACGACCCCTTCAACCCCAGGAGGCGCACGTGTCCATCATCGAGTCCAGGACTTCCACGGAGACGGCGCCCCCCGGGGCGCCGTCGCCCGCCGCGGCGGCCGGCCCGGGCCACCGGGCGGCCAACGGGATAGTCCTGCTCCTGCTCTGCCTCAGCGAATTCATGATGTCGCTGGACTTCTCCATCGTGAACGTCTCACTGCCCGCGATCCAGGGCGACCTCGGCTTCCGCGCCGGGGACCTGGTCTGGGTGGTCACCGCGTACGTCCTCGCCTTCGGCGGCTTCCTGATCGTCGGCGGACGCCTCGCCGACCTCTACGGGCGCCGGCGTCTGCTGGTGTTCGGCCTCACCGGCTTCACCGGCGCCTCGGTGCTGGCCGGACTCGCCGGCTCGCCGGGGCAGCTGGTCGCCCTGCGGGCCGTCCAGGGCCTGTGCGCGGCCGCCGTCACCCCGGCCGCGCTGGCCACCCTGACCACCACCTTCACCGGTGAGAAGGAGCGCCAGCAGGCGATGGGCGCCTGGGGCGCGGTGCTCGGCGCCGGCTTCGTCTCCGGCGTGGTCGGCGGCGGCGTCATCACCCAGTACCTCAACTGGTCCTGGGTGTTCTGGATGAACGTGCCGATCGGCGCCGTCCTCGCCGTGCTCACCGCCCGGCTGCTCGGCCCCGGCCGGGACGGCCGCCGGCCGCGCCGGATGGACCTGCCCGGCGCCGTCCTGATCACCGGTTCGGTGGTGTCCCTGGTCTTCGCGCTCTCCGAGAGCAGCGTGACGGGCTGGACCTCCACCCGGGTGCTGGGCGCGCTGGCGCTGGCCGCAGTCGGCGCACTGGCCTTCGCCGCGGTCGAAGTGCGCAGCGCCGAACCGGTGCTGCCGCTCGCCCTGCTGAAGCTGCGCCGGCTGGTGGTGGCCAACCTGGCCAATGTGCTGATGATGGGCTCGTTCTTCGGGCTGGTCTACACCGTCACCCTGTTCCTGCAGGACGTGATGGCCTTCTCCCCGCTGCGCGCCGGCCTGACCTTCGCGGCCGCCGGGGTGGCGGGGCTGGCGGCGGGCGCCTCCTCCGAGCCGCTGGCGCGGAAGTTCGGCGCCACCCGGGTGCTGATCATCGGCGCGCTGTTCCAGGCCACCGCCACCGGGGTGCTGGCCACCCTGCCGACCAGCGGCACCCAGCCGTTCGTGTCGGCCTGCACCGTGGTGGTGAACTTCAGCGGCGTGGTGGCGATCGTGATGATCAACCTGGCCGCCACCGAGGGCGTCGCCGACCAGGACCAGGGCGCCGCCGGCGGCCTGCTGAGCACCTGCGAGCAGATCGGCGGGGCGATCGGCCTGGCCGTGATCTCCACGGTGGCCACCTCCCGGGCGCACCACCTGGCCGGTTCGCACCCGGACACCCACGCGCTGCTTTCCGGGGACCGCTGGGGCATGGCCACCGCGGCCGGCCTGGCGGTGGCCGGCGCGCTGATCGCCCTGGTCGGACTGCGCAGGCCCGCGAAGAACTGACGCACCTGACTGAACGTCAAATCCAGAGCGCCCCACTGCGGTCGGACCGCGGTGGGGCGCTCTGCTGGGTGTTCGACGCGAGGTGGTCGACGCGGGGCGCTCGACGCCGGGTGCGCGACGCCGTGCGCTCCGGTCAGCCGCCGACGCGCAGGTAGTGCCCCCAGTAGCCCTGCCAGGCCCCGTAGTGCTCGGCCAGCTTCTGGAACTCCGCCTCGTCGACGGGCCGGCCGTAGACCCGCTGGACCGCCCGGCCCATCTCCTTGTCGAGCACGATCCGCTCCATCCGGCCGAGCCCGCGGATCAGCAGGAAGGACGCCGACCACTCGCCGATCCCGGGCAGCTTCAGCAGCCGCTCGCGGACCTCCTGGTACGGGCCGGTGCGCAGGAAGTGCTCGTCCAGCTCGGCCCAGAGCCGCACCGAGCGGTGCAGGTAGCTCGCCTTGCGCTGGTTGCCGATCAGGGCGACCAGCTCGGCCTCCTCGAAGCGGGCCAGCTGGTCGACGTCCGGGAAGGCCCAGAGCCGCTCACCGCCCACGTCGATCCGGTTGCCGACCGCCTCGACCAGGGCCCGCTTCATCTGGCGGGCCACCGGCATCGGCACCCGCTGGCACAGGATCGCCCAGCAGAGCAGCTCGAACGGCGAGGGGAACTTGACCTGGTGGTAGCCGTGCAGCCGCTCCACCACCCGGGCGAAGGGCTCGTCCTGCCGGGCCAGCCGGTAGAACCCGGCCAGGTCGTCGGAGAGCCCCAGGTAGAAGTCGATCCGGTCGGTGACCGCCGCCACCGCCTCGGCGGTGATCGGCTGCTCCGCGGCGAGCCGGGCGTCCAGACCGGACGCCCTGGACACCCCGGGCGCCGCCGTGAGGCGCACGCCCAGGGTCGCCCCGGCCTCCCGGACGGCCAGCGTGAGCGCCGCCTGCGCGGTGCCCTGCTGGCCGGCCATCGCCGGGAAGGAGCCGATGAAGCCGAGGGAGGCCCGGAAGTCGAACGGCTCCCGGGCGGGCAGCCGAACGTCCGTCAGGTGCAGGGCCGTCGCTTCCGTGGCCATGGCTCAGTCCTCCTTGCGGTTGCTGGGCAGTCCGGACGCGAGCGGCTGGCCCCACTCGTCGGAAAGCGCGTACAGCACGGCGAGCGCCGCGTTGCGCGGGACGGGGGCGAAGAACTCGGAGTCGGCCTTCTCCACCGCGTACATCGCCTTCTCCAGCAGCGCGGCCCCGGCCTCGGTGACCTGCACCCGCTTGGCGCGGGTGTCGACCAGGTCCGGGATCCGCTCGACCAGGCCCTTGCTCTCCAGGGTGCGCAGCACCTGGCTGGTCATCATCGGGTCGGTGCCGGAGTGGTCGGCCAGGTGGCGCTGGGTGGGCGGGCCCTCCTGGGCACCGAGCCAGCCGGCGCCGGCCAGCAGCACGAACTGCACGTGCGTCAGGTCGTGCGGCTTGAGGGCCGCGGCGATGGACCGCTGCCAGGAGAGGGTGACGCGCCAGAGCAGGAAGCCCGGGCTCTCGGCCGGCTTGGCGGGCCGCTCGAAGTCGGCCTCCGGCTGGTTCTGCACTGCGGACTGGTTCATGGCGGTGCTCACTTTCCCTCCGTGACAGGGGTCTGCTCGGTGGTCTGCATGTACTGGATCCCCCACATGGGTGGGCCCCTCCTCCACTTACTATGCGCGTTTACTATATCGGATACGAGTATCCCGGGCGACCCGGCGGACGGGTCAGATCAGGGCCAGCTCCATCGCCCTGGCCACCGCCATGCCCCGGCTGTTCACCCCCAACTTGACGTTGATGTTGGCCAGATGGCGGGCCGCGGTGTGCTCCGAGATCCCCAGGATCCGGGCGATCGCCCGGTTGGAGAGCCCGTCCCGGGCCCGGCCGATCACCGCCAGCTCACGGTCGGTCAACAGCCCCCGACCGGGGTTGGCGAACGCCGCGAGCTCGGCCAGCACCGTCTCCGGATCGGTGAAGTACGGCAGCGAGGCACCGCCCGGCAGGGTCCGGCTCACCGCCTCCGGAAGCGCCTCCACCATCCGACGGGCGACCGCCGCCGGACACAGGTAGCTGTCCTCCCGGCGCAGCAGCAGCGTGGGAACGGCCACCTCGGCCAGTTCCGACCACGCGTTCAGCGCGCAGGAGTCCAGGAACAGCGCGGCGGCGGCCTCCGGCTGGGCGCACATCCGCTGGTAGTCGGCGTACCAGCGGACCTCCTCCGGCCTGGTCCCCGGCAGCAGCAGCTCGGCCACCAGCCGGGAGCCGAGGTGCCAGTCCGCCCGGACCAGCCGCTCCACCGCGCCGGGCAGGTCGTCCGCCAGCCCGTCCGGGTGGTCGCGGTCCGCGGTGAAGGACGGCGCGGTGCCGAACAGCACCAGCCGGCTCACCCGGTCCGCGTACCGGGCGGCGAACAGCATGGCCAGCGGACCGGCCAGGCCGCTCGCCAGCACGATCACCCGCTCCTCCGCGCACGCGTCCACCACCGCCGCGAGATCGGCGAGTTGACGCTCCCGGGAGAAGTCCGGATCCTCCTCGGCGGACATCCCCACCCCGGGCGGGTCGTAGCGGATCACCCGGAAGGACTCGGCCAGCGAGCGGTGAAAGTCGCCCACCGGCCCGACCGACCAGTCCACCGACAGGTGCGAGACCCAGCCGGGCAGCACCAGCAGCGCCGGGCCCTCGCCGCCGGCCGTCCACGAGATGTGCCGCCCGCCGTCGACCAGGCGGCGGCGGACCAGCGGTGCTTCCCCGCCTCTTGCTCCGGTCGGCCTGCTCATCCCTCGCTCTTCCGTTCCTGATTCCGTAGTCGAATATCAGCAATTCCGGCCTTTCGTACGGAATGGTCCGTAACGGTGTCACCGCAGCGTGAGTGCCGTGGTGTCCTGATGACGGTCTCGCGCTTCCTTCTGCCGCTGGTGCGGCAGAGTTGTGCCACCTGCCCGCCCACCCGTGGCCTTGCGGCTGTGGGTGGTGGTGCGGGTCTTCCGGTCGGCTCCACGCGGTTTCGACGCTTGCGCGTCCGGGTCTCCGGCCACTCCGGTACCCGTGGTGCGGGCCGACGCGAGGTCGGCGAGGTTGCGGGCCGCGTTTTCGTCCCGGTCGATGACCAGATCGCAGGCGTCGCAGGTGAACACTCGGACGTGCAGTGGCAGTTTGGCTTTCACTGTCTTGCAGTTCGAGCAGGTCTTGGAGGACGGGTACCACCGGTCCGCCACTACTGTGCGGCCTCCGGCCCATCCGGTCTTGTAGGTGATCTGGCGGCGGATCTCGCCGAACCCGGCGTCCTGGATCCTGCGGGCCAGGCGGTGGTTCCTGAGCATGCCGGCCACGTTGAGGTCTTCAACCACCACCGTGCCGTACTCGGCGGTGATGCCGGTGGTGAGCTTGTGCAGGGCATCGGCGCGCAGGTTCGCGACCCGGTGGTGCACACGGTTGCGCTCGGCGTCGGCGATCAGCCACCGCTTGGACGGCTTCCGACCGGTGCGCCGGTCAGGGCCCTGGCGGCGCGAGACGCGCCGCGAGAGTCGCTTGAGCCTCCTGAGCGCACTGTCGTAGTGCGCCGGGTTCGACACGTACCGGACCTCACCGGCGCTGTCGGCCATCACCGCCAGGCACTTCACGCCCAGGTCCACACCCACCGCGACCTCGGGCCGCACCGCCCTCCGCTCGTGCTTCATGACCTCGACCTGGAACGAGACGAACCATCGGCCCCGCTCGTACCGCACGGTCGCTGACAGAACGCGAGCCGTGCCGTTGGCGATCCGCCGTTCGAGCTTGCGCGTGGACTCGTGGGTACGGATCGTCCCGAGCCGGGGCAGCGTCACATGCCGCCGGTCCGCCTCGACGCGGATGACGCCGGTGGTGAACCGACACGAGAGCCGGGCCTTGTGCTTCGACTTCCGACGCGGCATCCCCACCCGCTTGCCCTTGCGCCGACCGCGCTTGGACTTGGCGTAGTTGTCGAACGCGGCGGCCGCGTTCGCCAGACCGGTCGAGTACGCCTCCTTCGAGTTCTCCTCCCACCAGCCGGCGAACCTCGGGTCGGACTTCTTCGCCTCGTTGAACACCCTCCGCAGCGCGGGCAGCAACCACGGCCGCCACTCGGTCAGCTCAGATTCGGGGATGCCATAGGACTCCTCCGCCTTCCGCTGCCACCACGACGCCTCGACCCACGACACCGCCCAGTTGTACGCGGCCCGAGCCGCACCGCAGTGCGACCGCAGCCGACCGTCCTGCTCGACGTTCGGGTCCAGCGCGAAACGGTACGCCTGAACAACGAACCCAGGACGCTCCTCGAACTTCCGCACGAACCCCCCAACCAGAGCCGAATCAGCAGCTTCCCGGACCATACTGGACAGCACCGACAATCAGTCGAAATGTCCGAATCACCGAGACCTGCCTAGAGAAACAGCAACAGTGGTAAAGCCCCGTGCTCCAGCAGCCACTTGCCGTTGCTGTGCTGTTCGCAGCGTAAGGAAGCCCAGGGCCTGGGAGCTTGAGCCGAACTAGACGCCGACAGGACCAAAAGTCCGTTCCGGCGAAGTACGCAGGTCGGGGCGGAACGCCCCGGCCGCCCTGCACAGTTCTGGGGATGGAGCACCCGTCGGCAGCCCCGCACACTGAGGCGGAAGACAGGGGGAAGGAAGGCCGAGGATGACGACGACCGTCGAGGAGACCATCTGGACGTCCGTGGTGCACGGCGCCGTGCACGGCGCGACCGTGACCGACCTCGGCGGCCGCCACCCCATGTCCGTCTCCGCCTGCGGCTTCACCGCGGCGGACGCCCGGCGCGGCGCGCTCGCCCGCTACCACGCGGCGCGCGCCCTGCAGGAGGCCGCCAACGGCCCGACGGCCGTCGGGCCGGGCCCGGTCCGGACGCTACGGCCCGCGGACTTCGTCCCCGGCGCCGCGGAGCCCGTCGCGGCCCCGCCGCTGCCCGCGCTGGCCGGCGTCGGCGCGGTCAGCGGGCTGCGCTACCTGGTGCCGGCCCGGATCTTCTTCTCCGCCCCCGTCCCCGCCGCCGTGCGCGAACCCGTCCTGGACGGCGCCGCCGCACCCGGCCCGGCACTCGCCGAGGTGCTCGCGCTCGACGTCGCCGCCCGCTGGTGGCGCCACCCGCACACCCGGCTGGCCGACGCCACCGTGCTGCTGGCCGACCGGCTACCCGAGGAGGTCCGACGGGCTCTGCCCGCGCAGGGGCTGACGGCGGAGGCGTTCCTGTGGACCTCGGCCGGCTTCGCGCTCGGCATGGTCGTGATGCACCGCGGCAACGGCGACGCGGCGAGCTTCGGGGTGAGCGGCCGGGCGACTCCCGGCGCCGCCCTGGAGGACGCCTTCCTCAAGGCGATGGCCGCCCGGCTGGGCCGCCCGCCGGGGCCCGGCTCCGGCGGGCGGCCGGCACGACCCGGTGCGCACCGCGCCCGGCGCACCCGCTTCGCACCGCCGACCGGCCCGAGCGGCACCCGGGCGCTGACGGCCTGGCACCAGGGCTCCGAGCAGCTCGCGCTGCTGCGCCGCCATGCCGTCGGGCGGCTGCCCGTCGGGCCCTGGCCCTGCGTCGACTGGGTGGAGCTGGCGCACCGGCGGTTCGGCCACGAGCCGGTGCTGGTCACCCTGCCGACCGCGGACGGCGGACACACCGTCCAGGCCGCGTGTCCCGGGGCCGAGGTCTACCGCGCCTCGGCCGTCTCGGTGCCGAGCTTCCCGTTCTGAGCCTTCGGCGCCTGTGAGCTCCACGTGCCCCGGCGTCCGTGCGCCGGGCCTTCGTCACACCGCCAGCAGGTCGAGCAGCCGCTCCAGCGCGCCGCGGTCCACGGCGGCCAGGCCGGCCAGCAGGTCCTCGTCCACCTGCCGCTCCAGCGCGGCGAGTTCGGCGGCGAGCCGGACGCCCGGCTCGGTCAGTTCGATCCGGTAGGCGCGCCGGTCGGCCGGGTTGCGCCGGCGGACCACCCAGCCCTGCTCCTCCAGCTGGTCGATCAGCCCGACCATGCTGGTCCGGTCGATCCCGAGCTGTTCGCCGAGGGCCTGCTGGGCGCTGGGGCCCTGGGCCGCCAGGGTGGCCAGCACGGCGTGGTCCTTGGGCCGCACGCCGCGGTCCGCGAGCGCCCCGGCCAGCCGGTCGGAGAACCGGTCGGCCGCCTGGCGCAGCAGCCGGCCGGTGCCGGGCTCGGGCTGCCGGGCCGTGGCGGTGTCCGCGGTCTCAGGCATGGACCGTCACCTCCTTGAGCAGATTGTCATGCGCGATGATAGTCAGCTCTAGAGATGGTTTTCCAGACCCCCGGCCCGAATCGCCGGGCCGGTTGTCCCCGGCCTTGTTGTCCCCGGCCGCGTTGTCCCCGGACTCGTACGGGACCCGGGCAGCGGGCAGCGCCACCAGCGCGGCCGCCAGCCCGGCGCCGTGGGCCAGCGCCACCGGGACGCGCAGCCCGTCCGCCGTACGCAGCACCGGCGCGCCCGCCTCGGTACGGCCCCAGCGGGTCCCCCCGGCCGTCCGGCCGGCGCCCGCGCACAGCGCCTCCCAGGCCCGCCGTCCGGCCAGCCGGGCGGCCGCCGAGTGGGCCCGCTGCCGCTCCCGGCGCGGGAGGCCGCCCGGGACGGCCACCAGGGCGGCGCGCAGCCGCGGCGGCGGGCGGTGGCCGAGGCCCGGGGCGGCGACCACCGCCGCCAGCACCGAACCCCCGACCTCCCGCACCGCGCCACGCAACACCCGGGGAAAGCCCGGCGGGTGGCGGCCGCCCGCGATCCGGACCACCCGGGCCCCGCCACCGGGCGGCGCCACCTCGATCCCGCGCCAGCCGATCCCGTCGAAGCCCGTCCCGAGCGCCTTGAGCACGGCCTCCTTGAGCGCCCACACCTCGGCGAGCGCACGCGGGTCGGCCGCGGTGGCGGCGAGCTCGCGCTCGGTGAACGCCACCGCGGCCACCTGCGGGGTGCGCCGCAGCCGTACCGCCCAGTCCGCGACGTCCGAGACGTCGACCCCCAAGCGGACCACCACGGCTCAGTCCGCCTCTCGCCCGTCCGGCTCTGCGGCGCGCCGGGCGGGACCGGCGGGGTCCGCGGGGGCCAGCCCGGTCGGGCCGACCATCGCGACCACCCTGGTCCAGCCGGCGCCCGCGCCCGCCACGGCGACCGGGAAGCAGGTCACCATGAAGCCGGTGGGCCCGGGCAGTTCCTCCAGCCGGTTGAGCTTCTCCAGCTGCAGGTACTCACTGATCCGCCCGTAGATGTGGGCGGGCCACAGGACCTCGCGGTCACCGGTGCGGTGGTACTCCTCGACCATCGCGGCCATCGGGCGGTCGAGCCCCCAGGCGTCGATGCCGATCACCTTGACCCCGCGCTCCACCAGGAAGGCGGTGCCCTTCCCGGAGAGGCCGGCGTACTCGGTGAGGTACTCCGCGGTGCCCCAGTGCTTCGAGGCGCCGGTCCAGAGCAACACGATGTCGCCCGGGGCCAGTTCGTGCTCGGCCTCGTCCAGCGCGGCGATCAGCTGGTCCACCGTGATCGCGCTGCCGACCGGCACATGGCGGACGTCCAGACGCACGCCCGGCCCGTAGCACCACTCCAGGGGGACCTGGTCGATGCTCTTCGCGGGCGCGCCGCCGGACTGCGGCCCGTAGTGCAGGGGCGCGTCCATGTGCGTCCCGGTGTGGGTGGTCAGCGTGACGGTCTCGCTGGAGACCGCCATGCCGTCCGGGAACGCGTCCGGACCGAGTCCGAGCACGACGGCGCCGGTCTCGTGGTCGAGGACCTCGACCTCGACCGGGGTCGCCTCGCTCGGGGTGTCCTGGACGATGACGCTCAGGTCGATCAGCCGGAGCCCGGGCACCGCGGGCGGTGGGCCCTCGTGCTCTGACATCACGCCTCCTCTCCTCGCCTGTCGAAGGTCTCGCCCACCGTGCGGGCGGGCGAGCCGCGGTTCAGATCCGACCGTCCAGGAACTCGACCAGCTGGGCGACCGTACGGACGTTCTTCAGCGCCTTGCCGTCGGGGGCCTGGCCGCCCACCAACGAGGCGACGGTCTCGACCAGTTCGGCGGAGTCGATGTCCAGGTCGGCGCGCAGCTGCGCCTCCGGGACGATCTCCTCGGCCTCGATGCCGAGTTCGACCAGCACGGCCTTGAGCCGGTCGAAGGTGGACAGGGTCTGGGTGCTCATCTCGGGCTTCTCCCTCGACTGGTTGCGATCGCTTATCTGACGATCAGTCAGTTCATTGAGTTTGCAAGTCAGTTCTTTTCGACAGCGGGCCCGCGCAGCACCAGGGCCGCCACGGTGCCGTCCGCGCCGCGCGCGTTGACCAGCGCGGTGCGCACCGGCCGCACCCGGGGGGCGTCGACGATCAGGTCCAGCTCGGTCGCCTCCCGCTCCCCCGCGGTGATCCCCGCCACCGGCGGCACCGCCCCGTTGCGGATCGCCAGCAGCGCGGCCAGCAGGTCCACGGCCGGGGCCGCGCCGAGCAGGTGGCCGGTGACCGGCTTGACGGTGGTGCACGGCACCTGGTCGACCGCGCCCGCCCCGAGCAGGTCCGCCACCGCCCGGACCTCGCCGGCGTCGGCGTAGACGGTGCCCTGCGCGTCCAGGGCGATCAGGTCGAGGTCCTGCGGGGCGACCTCGGCCTCCTTCAGCGCGGTCTGCGCCACGTGGGTGAGCACGTCGGTGCCGGTGCGACCGAAGACCTGGTCCGAGCCGGCGTGCCCGGCGGCGAACCCGGCGACCTCGGCGAGGATCTCGGCGCCGCGCGCCCTGGCGCTCTCCTCGGACTCCAGGGTGAAGACCACCGCGCCCTCGCCCACCAGGTAGCCGTCCGCCCCGGCGCCGAACGGCCGGTAGTCGCCCGGGGTGAGCCGCCCGCTGGTCTCGCAGAAGGTGTAGGTGTACGGCGTGACTGGTGCCTCGGCGCCGCCGGCCAGCATCGCCTCCGCGCGGCCCTCGGCGATCGCCCGCACCGCGTAGCCGATCGCCACGGCGGCGCTGGCGGTGTCCGCCGCGACGGTCTTGGAGAAGCCCTTGATCCCCCACTTGATGCTGATCTGGCCCTGCGGCGCGGTGGGGAACCAGGCCGAGGCGATGTACGGGCTGACGCCGGTGTAGCCGACCTGGCAGAGCCGGCGCATGCTCTCCTCGGTGATCTCCCAGCCGCCGTACATGTTGCCCAGGTAGACGCCGACCCCCTCGGGGGCCTCGGCCGGGTCCAGGCCGGCGGCGGCCAGCGCGTCCTGCGCGGCGACCAGGGCCAGTTGGCAGAAGCGGTCCATCCGCTTGCGCAGCCGCAGCGGGATCGAGGCGACCGCCTCGTCCCCGGCGACGCCCGCGCGGTGCGCGGTGTACCGCTCGGTCGGGAAGCGGTCGATCTCGGCGACCGCCGGGCGGGCCGCGCCGACCAGTTCCCAGAACTGCTCGGTGGTGCGGGCGCCCGGGAGAGCCAGCCCCACCCCGGTGATGACGACCTTGCGCATCTCGTGTCCTCTCTTTCCGTCGGGTGGCTCAGGCGCGGCCGAGGACGACCGTCGAGTGGATGCCGCCGAAGCCGCTGGAGAGGCTGGCGATGGCGTCCACGGTCGCCTCGCGGGCGGTGTTCGGGATGTAGTCGAGGTCGCAGTGCTCGCCGGGCTCGACGTGGTTGACGGTGGGCGGCAGCCGGTGCTCGTTCAGCGCGAGCACGCAGGCCACGAACTCCAGGGCGTTGGCGGCGGCCAGCGCGTGGCCGACCATCGACTTGATCGAGCTGACCGGCGTCCGGTACGCCTGCTCGCCGAGCACCAGCTTGACGGCGTTGGTCTCACAGACGTCGTTCTGCGGCGTCGAGGAGCCGTGGGCGTTCACGTAGCCGATCCGCTCGGCGGGCAACTTCGCGTCGTCCAGCGCGAGTTGGAATGAGCGCGCGAGGTCGGTGCCGTGCTCGGCCAGGTCGGTCATGTGGAAGGCGTTGGCGCTGCTGCCGAAGCCGAGCACCTCGCCGAGGATCACGGCGCCGCGCTCGCGGGCGTGCTCCCACTCCTCCAGCACCGCGATGCCCGCGCCCTCGGCCAGCACGAAGCCGTCCCGGAACCGGTCGAACGGGCGGGAGGCGTGCTCCGGGTCGTCGTTGCGCACCGACAGCGCGCCGATCACGTCGAAGCAGGCGACCACGAACGGGGTGATCGGGGCCTCGGCTGCACCGGCCACCATCACGTCGGCCTCGCCGCGCCGGATGGCGTCGAAGGCGAAACCGACCGCGTCGTTGCCGCCGGTGCAGCCGGTGGTCAGGGTGACCGCCGGGCCGTACAGGCCGAAGGCGTCGGCGACCGCGGCGGTCGGGGTGTTGAAGGTCGCGGACAGGTGCAGCCGGCGGTGCGCGGCGGCCACGTCGATCGGGCCGGTGCCGCCCGCCGTCAGGCCCGGGAAGTGCTCGGTCATGAACTTGGTGCCGCCGATCGCGTTGGCGATCACCACACCGGTGCGGAACGGGTCGACGTCGCCCGGTCCGTCCAGTCCGGCGTCGGCCATCGCCTCGTACGCGGCGGCCAGGGCGATCCGGACCACCCGGTCGTCGCCGTCCGGCTCCTCGGCCGGGCTGCCGGGCAGGACCACCGGCGGCAACTGGCCGGCGATCTGCGAGTTGAATCCCGCGGCATCGAAGGAGCCGATGCGGGAGACGCCGTTGCGGCCCTCCCAGAGGCCTTCGGCGAAGTTCTTCTTTCCGATGCCATTGGGGGCCAGGACCCCCAGGCCCGTGATCGCGACTCGACGCATCGCGCTCTCCTTGTCCCTCTCGGTCGGTGAAGTGGTCGGTGCTCGGTGCTCTTTACGGCCGGTCGGGCTCTTGCCGCCGGTCGGGCTCCTACGGCCAGTCGGGCCAGGTCCTAGGCGACCAGCAGGTGCTCGTCGCCCACGGTGAGTGCCATCGCGTCGCCCCAGCCGGCGCAGGACGCGGAGACCGCCTTGCGGTCGAACTGCCGCAGCAGGCCGCGCAGTACGGTGCCGGGGCCGACCTCGATGCAGGTGTCCACGGCCTCCGCGCGCAGCGTCTGCATCACGCCGACCCACTCCACGGGGGCGGCGATCTGACGGGCCAACAGGCGGCGGTAGTCAGCGAGGTCGGTGACCAACTGGCCGGTCATGCTGCTGATCAGCGGGGTGTGGCCGGCGTGCAGCGGCAGGTCGGCGATCAGCGGGGCCAGCCGGTCCTCCGCCTGCGCCATCAGCGGCGAGTGGAAGGCTCCGTGCACCTCCAACGGGATCACCGCCTTGGCACCCCGCTCCAGCAGCTCCCCGGACAGCAGCCGGACGGCCTCGCTCTCCCCGGAAACCACCGACTGGCGCGGGCTGTTGGCATTGGCGACCACCACCGTGCCGGACACCTCGGCGGCGGCAGTCCGTACCGCCGCCGGGTCCATCCCCAGCACGGCGGCCATCGCCCCCGGCGTCGCCACACAGCAATCCGCCATCTCGGCCGCCCGGTTGGCGACCACCACCAACGCGTCGTCCAGGTCGAGCCAGCCGCCCGCCACCAGCGCCGAGTACTCCCCCAGGCTGTGCCCGGCCACCACGGCCGGGGCCAGCCCGAGCAGGTCCAACTCGGCCGTCAGCGCGCACGACAGCGCCAGCACGGACAGCTGGGTCGGCACCGTCTCGGTCAGCCGCTCGGCCGGACCGACCAGCACCGCCTCCTCGATGTCCTGCCCCACCATCGCCCCGGCCCGGCGCAGCACTTGTCCGAAGAAGGGCGACCGCTCGTACAGGTCGGCCCCCATGCCCACGTGCTGGCTGCCCTGCCCGGGGAAGAGGAACGCGTACCGGTGCCCCATGAGCTGCCACCCTCTCTGTGCATCACCATTCTTGAATGTCAGCATGACTGATGGTTTTGCAGACTGTCAATCAGCTCACCCGACCATCAGTTCGCCCCACCCAGCCTCCAGCCCACCCCCGCACACACGCAAAAGGGCCCGGTCCGGACATTCGTCCGAACCGGGCCTTTCCGCCCGCCTGCCACTGTCTTCCCAGGTCAGGGATCGTTCACTGAGGCTCCTGAACGAGCCAACAGCCCGGCGCCTACCGAGCCCCTGGCACCGCGTGATGGATCGCCGTGATCGTCGCCGCGGCATCGAAGCCGAGCACCGGATCGGGCCGGTCGGAGAGCAGGCTGGCGTAGAGCGGGCGGTAGTGGGCAACCTTCCGCGCGGTCCGGCCGTCGTTGCCGAAGGCTGCCAGCAACTCGCCCTCCCGGGCAGCGAATCCGGTCATGGCAGTGTGGTCGATCCAGACCTCCACACTGGAGCGGCCGAGCACCAAGCTGCTCTCCTTACTGCTGGAACCGGTCAGCCAGCTGCTGCGCAGCCGGGCTGTACCGGCCTCGCCCCGGGAGCGGAATCCCACCGTGCACCACGCGCTCGCGCCACCGTCCACCTGCTGGGAGGAGGTGAGTCCGGTGAGGTCCACGAAGCGGGTGAGCATGCTGAGTTGGTTCACCCCGGAGTCCATCCAGCTGGAGACGTACGAAGCGAAGGCTTCTGCGCCGCGAAGGACGTAGGGGTCGTAGAAGGCCGAGGTGACGGCCGTGATCGGCCCCCAGTCCGGGTTCGCGGCGAGCAACTCCGCCGCCCAGTCGACCTCGGGGGAGAAGGCGAAGTGATGGGCGGTGAACAGCCGGCCTGCTACGTCGGCCTTCCCCTCCAGCTCGCGCAGCCCCGCGAGGGAGGCGAGGTCATGGACGAGAGGCTTCTCCACGAGCACTCTGGCTGTTGAGTGAAGGAGGGCCAGGATCGCCAGCTCGGCGTGTGTCTCCGTAGGGGTGGCGAGGACCACCAGGTCCGGCTGGTGTGCGTCGAGTGCCTGGGTGAGGCTGCCGTAGTGAGGCGGCGTGGTGCCCTGGAACTCCACCGGCTCAACCGGGCGGGAGTCGACCGTGAACTCCAGGGCCACATCGTCTCGTTCGGCCAGGACGGCAAGGTGGGTCTCGGCGATGATGCCGACTCCGACCAGGCCGACACGTACCGGCTCGACGCACACCGGATCGGTCATGAGATCTCTTCCCCTTGTCCGACGCCTGTCCCGGGCCCCGGGCCTTCGTGTCTCATCGTTGCGCGGCCACCTCGGCCCACCGGCCCAACGACACGGCCGGACCGTCGACCCATTCGACCCGCGGGTCGTGCTCCACGGCTTGCGGAACGCCGTCGATCCAGCTGGTCACGATCGGGACCCAGTAGGTGTTGCCGCCCGACCTGCGGGTTCGCGCATCGAGTTCGGCCCGCGTGCGGCGGGCGCCGTTGTGGTCGCCGCCGAGGACCCCGAGCAGGATCTGGGCCACGTCGGCCAGGTTGTGGCCGCCGCGGTAGCTGATGTCGTCCGCCAGCCGCCGGGTGCCCCCGACCGCGTTCACCGCCGCTCCGACGTCACCCGCCACCGCGTGCGCGACCGCCTCGGCGGAGCGGATCTTGACCAGTTCGACCGGATTGGGCACCAGGTCCAGCAGGTCTCGTGCGCGGGCCGCCGCGTCCGACACCACAGCCGTGTCGCCGGACCAGCAGGCGGTCTGCGCCAGGTTGGCCAATGCCTTCGCTTCCGCGGCGGCCAGGCCCTCGCGTCGGGCCAGGTCGATCGCCTCGTTGTACGCGGCGGTCGCCTCGTCGAAGCGGGCGTTCACCCGCCAGATGTGCCCGATCAGCCGCAGCCGTTCGCCCTCGTCCTCCGGCCCGCGGCTGCGCTGCCCCCGCAGCGAACCCAGCGCCGTGCCGAAACGCCCGTTGAGGTAGTCGAAGTCGCAGAGCCAGTACCGGGCCACGGAGTCGAACTCGCCACCCACCAGGGCACGGTAGATCTCCGCCGCCTTGGTGTAGTCGCCGTGGTTGCGCAGCGCGTGGGCGAGGTGGACCTGCACCAGCTGCGCCGTCGGACTGCCCTGCCGCACGCCCTCCGCCGCGCTGCCGAGCAGCTCGACCGCCCGCGTGGCGTGGCCCGTGCGGCGCAGTTGGACCCCCCGTATGGCGGCAAGAACGGCCCGGTACTCCGGCGTCCCGGCCCGTTCGACGGGAAGTCCGGCGCCCAGCTCCGACCACTGCCCTGCTTCGACGAGGCGTTGCGTGGCGCGGGCCATCCAGTCGGCGAAGACCCCGTGCTCCGCCGAGAGCTTGAGGCCGGACTCAAGAGCCTGGGCGATGGCGGCCCGGCCGGAGGACGGTCCGAGGCGCTCGCCGAGCCAGGCGAGCAGCCGGGCCGCGGCCTCGCTGCGGTCGCGGTCGGACCAGCCGTCCGGGAGTGTCCGGTCCGCCTCGCCGATGGCGTGGCGAAGCGCCGCGTGCAGCGCGTACGGCAGGACGTAGGCGTCGTCGTGTGTCAGGAACGGTCGGCGTAGGAACCGGGCCACACTGCCGTCGGAGACGTTGGGTTGTCCGGCCCGCAGCAGATCGGCGCCGACCCGGTCGGTCAGCGCCGCGGTGCGGACGAGGTCACGTTCCTCCCGGGGCAGGTCGCGGATCGACCGGGTGGCCACCGCGGTGAACGATCCGCCGAAGTCTGCCGCCGACGGCTGCCCGCCGCGGGCGAGGAGCGCGGCGAAGTGCGACACCGACAGGTCCAGATACAGGGGAAGACCCTGGCCGCCCGCGATGATCCGCCGACGGACCTCGGCGGGCATGGCGGGCTCGCCGTCCCGGGTGAGCGCCTCACTGAGGTAGCTGTTGGCGTCGGAGTCCGAAAGGTAGCCGACAAGGTGCTGGCGGGGCTCGACGGTGTCGTTGCTGAAGTGCAGGTTCGGCCAGTGCTGCGGACCCGTGAAGTCCAACTCACCGCCCACGCCAGCGTCGGCCCAGTCGATGCGGTTTCGGCCGGTGATCACGAACAGCACGTTGGGCATCAGGTAGACACAGCGCTGGATCAAGCGCTCCACCGCGCGATCGGCGCTGCCGTTGACCACCTCGAAGGTGTCGAGGAACACGCACACCGTGGGTCGCCGGGCCGGTCGGCCCCGCAGGGACAGGTGGTCCAGGTCCCAGGCCAGCAGGTACGGGAAGTACGAGAGCGTCTCGTAGTCGGCGTCGGCCTCGATCAGTTCGGCGAACAGCTCGCAGTCGGCGAGCAGGCGCCCCTCGCGCACCCGGTCCCGGACGGCGCGATAGGTGGCCAGGGCCGCGCGCTGCGCCAGCCCGGTCAGACCGCCGAGCCCTGCAGGGTCGATCTCCCTCACAGTCTCCGAGATCTGCTCGCCGAGCCCGATACTGCGGGATGCTCGGCGCAGGGCCGGTGAGGCATCAAGGAAGTCCTGGAGGGCTTCCCCGGGGTGGGCACGGGCCCAGTAGGAGGCGAGCGCCAGGTCGAAGGCGGGCCAGCGGCTGCCCAGTTGTCCCAGCCCGGCCCGCAGACGCAGCAACAGACCCTCGATGTCGCAGGCGCCGTCCTCCGAGACATCGACCCGTACGGTCACGACGTCGTCGCGCCCTTCGGCCGCAGCGTCGGCGAGCAGTCGGCGCTCAAGCTCGTGGGACAGCGTGGTCTTCCCTATGCCGCCGACCCCGTAGAGGGTCAGGACGTTGCGGCGCCCCTGCGCCCGGTCCACGACCGGCGAGACATCGGCCTCGTCCAGGGTCCGACGCAGGCCCTCCACCGACCGCTTGAAGGCAGCCACTTCGTCGACCCGGTTGGTGAAGACCTGTTGCGCC
Source organism: Kitasatospora sp. NPDC048296 (assembly GCF_043201815.1). NCBI lineage: Bacteria > Bacillati > Actinomycetota > Actinomycetes > Kitasatosporales > Streptomycetaceae > Kitasatospora > Kitasatospora sp. NPDC048296. The sequence continues at coordinate 13,870 of NZ_JBICZB010000054.1, read as the reverse complement.
GTGACGGTGGACGACAGCCCGCTCATGAACGCGGCCCGCAGGTTCACCCGTGCCATCCCGTCCCCTCTCCGTGCCTCCCCGGCGATGTCCTGTCCGCAACGCCCGGAGGGATGCCTGACTGAAATCGTGTCAGCTCTCGGTAAGGTGCCACAAGTTGCCCTGACAGGACGGGAACGCCCAGACGCTCGTGTCCTGTTCTCACGGCAGCCAGCGGGCTGCCTGCTCCCGGGTGACCCGCTCGGCGTCGACGTGCCAGAGCCGGTTCAGCCCGTCCCACTGGGCCTTGAGGAGTGACTTGGCCTCGTTCTTCTCCCCGAAAGGGACCTTGAGGTAGAGCCGGCCGTTGACGGTGTCCCCGGGCCGGATCCTCGCCGCATCGGTCGCACCGGACTCAGTGGGCTCGGACGAAGCGGGCCTCGCGCTGTTGGTGCTTCCGCCGGCAGCCCGCGGGTTCCACGCAGCCCGCTCCTTGCGGGCCCGGTCGATGACCCGGCTGACCCGTTCACAGGATGCGGGGTCGGTGAAGCGCATCATCAGGTCGGTCGGCCCACTGCCCGCGAGCAGGTTGAGCGAGCCGTGCCAGAGCACGGTGTTGTCGACGATGAGGACCTTCTCGTGCATCCGCTCGCGAAAGCCCACCTCGCAGCCGGCCGCCCTGAGAACGTCGATCTGCTTCTGGTGACGGGCCGCCCCGGCCGCCTCCCGTTGCTCCTCCGGTGACCGGGTGTGGACGACGACCCGCACACCGTCGGCCACGCGGGCACCCAGCAGCGCCGACCAGCGGCGCACCGGTGTCGGATCGAGGAAGGCGCAGTAGACCTCGATGCTGGTCCGGGCCCGCGCGATGTCCCACTCCACGGCCTTCTGCACCTCATCAGCAGGGAAGAAGGCCGGCCGCGCCAGCTCCTCCTCGGACAGGACCGAGAGCTGAGCCGCGTCCCGCGTCGGGATCAGCTGGTCGGCCGAGATCACCTGGGCATGGCGCTCCAGGTGGTCGAGCATGGCCCGGGCCTCGCTGTGCACGCTGAGGTGTTTCCGCAGGTGCTCGACGTCGGCGACCACGATGAGGTGGTCCTGGGCCCGACTGAGCGCGACGTTCAGCAGGCGACAGGTCTGGGAGGAGAGACCGGTCCCGGCGTAGAAGATGCCCGGGTCCTTTCCGGCACCGACGGCGGTGTCGAAGATGACGACCGGGCGCTGGCTGCCCTGGAACCGGTGGATGGTGTCGACCAGCCCCTCATAGTCCTCTCCGAACCGGTACTTCAGGCTTCCCTTCAGCGCTTTGACCTGCGCGCGATAGGGCGCGATGACCGCCAGCCGGTCGGTCGCCCGCTCTCCCGCTCCGCTCTCGCCCCTTTCCCACTTGCGGCCGGGGAGCACCCCCTCGTACTGGAGGCCGCGGACGAGCTCGTGGACGACGGCCTCGTTGACGGTGTTGGCCCGGTAGTCAGGGCCCGGGATGCGCTGCTTTGAGGTGTCGATGAGGATCACGGGGACGTCGACCAACGGGTTGGACGGGATCCGGCTGCCGTCGGCGCGGCCGGTGGCGAGCGGCGCGTCGGGATAGGCGACGGCGTTGACCAGTCGGCAGATCGGCTCGCGCATGCGGTACTGGGTGTCCAGCGCCACCAGGCGTGGGTCCTGACGCACGGAGCCGTTCCCGCCCACCAGGCCGGCCGCATGGAAGGCGTCCCGGGCGGCCCAGTGCCGCGCATGCATGCGCTCATCCTCCGTGGCCTTCCGGTCGCCATCTCCCTTGGTGACCGCGGGCAGCTGCCGGAAGTCGCCCGCCACGACGATCCGCTTGCCCGCCAGACCGGCTGCCAGCCAGGCCGAGGGCAGATCCACCATGCCCGCCTCATCGACCACCACGACGTCCACCCGGTCGAGCAGCTTGCGCGACTGAACCGCCTTGGCCACCGTTGCCCCCATGACCCGGCACCGGGACCGTACGGTGTGCTGGATGCGGGCGAGCTGCCGGTCGAGGTCCTGAATGCGCTCCTGCAGGTTTCCGGCCTCGCGAACCAGTGCCGCGTGCGCAGGAAGACCTTCGAGTCGGGGCCGGAGACCCGCGAGGCTTCCACTGTTCGTGCTGATCCGGGCAGCCAGTTCCTCCGCCTGCTTCCGGGCGGCCGCTCCGATGTACTGAGATGTGAAGGCGGCCTCAGTGGCCTGGGCGAGCTCCCCCCGCAGTGCCGCGAGCTGCTTCTCCTTCCGCCCGGCGCGGAAGCCCTTCGGTTCCCCCGCCTCGCTGATGGCCAACCGCAGCCGGGCCGCTTCGGCCTCCGCCCGCAGGGCGTCCCGTTCCGCGTTCCCGGCCGCATCTACCGCGCCCTGGTGGGCTTTCCGATCGTCGGCGAGGTGCTGCTCCAGCTCCCGGGCTTCGTCGTGCAGGGCGACACCGGCTCGGGCCCGTTGCAGGGCCTCCCGCGCCTCCCGCGCCGCCGCGTCCAGCTGCGCCGAGAGCCGACCCGCGATCCGGGCCGGGGCGACGAAGTCTCCGTACCGCTCGCGCAGCGACGGCAGTTCGATCTCCCCGGCCCGCTGGACGAGGCCCTCGGCGAAGCCCGCCTCCGCCTTCAGGAGGTCGCAGATCCGCTCCAGGGCCTGGTCGACGGCGACCTTCGTCGGCGCCAGGAACAGAACGCTGTGCCCCTGGCGGACGTTGCCCTCCACGATGTGGCCTACGACATCGGTCTTCCCCGTCCCCGGCGGCCCCCAGAGGAACAGCACCTCACTCGCGAGGGCCTGCGCAACGGCGGTCCGCTGACGCGGGTTGAGCTGCAGCCCGTGCCAGCCCGCCACCCACCGTTCGGGATCCGCTGCCCGACCCACCGCCGGTGCTCCCTGTCCGACGATCCACCCGGCGCTCTCGACCCGGATGCCGCCGTCGTCCGAACCTGCCGCCTCCAGACGGTCCGCAAGCACCAGCAGGCCTGCCGAATCGTCCTTCCGCACCTGCACGTTGCGCACCCCGGCCGCCAGGCCCTCGGCCAGCACCAGCCTGACCTTCCCGTCCGGCATCGGGGACGCCTCGCCGGGAATCCAGGCGCCGCGCGCCTGGGAGGGGCGTACGAGGACGGGACTGCCGTCGAAGGATGCCGGCCACCTGCGGCAGCCGAAGAGGTACTCGTACCGGCCTTCCGCTACGGATACCTGCCGCCCGTCCGACAGTGCCGCCTTCTCCGCGTCCTTGGCGTCGTCGCGACGCTCTGCCCGGATCTCCGCCTGCACGGCGGCCAGCAGCTCGGAAACCGGGTAGGGCTGCTCGGTCTGCGTCATAGGTGCGCGCTCCCCCGTGGCGTGTGCGTTCTGCTTCGTTCACTGTACGGAGCGCAACTGACACCGGGGCCGGATTCCGTCAAGCGCTACTTTGAAACGCTCCGGTCATGTTCGTAAACGTGACACTACGTAAAACTATGTGTACGCCGCCAACACGGATGACCTTTCTGAATGACATGCTCGCCGTGTACGGTGTCCGGATGAAGGACGACACTCGCCACGCCCCTGATCCACTGATCACCGGTGCCGAGATCGCCCGGCTGGCCGGAGTGACCCGGGCCGCGGTTTCCAACTGGCGGCGGCGCTACGACGACTTTCCGGCACCGGCCGGGGGTGGGCCGACCAGTCCTCTCTTCAACCTGGCTGATGTGCAGGCCTGGCTCGCCAAGCAGCGCAAGGGACACGAGGTGTCCGACGAAGTGCGGCTGTGGCAATCCCTGCGCGGCGTATTCGGTGACGACATCATCCAGGGGTTGACAGCGGTCGCCCGGCTCCTCACGGACGGTCCACCCTCACCTCGTCTCGGGGCGGAGATCACCCGGCAGGCGCTGGAGATCTCACGGAGCACGTCCAAGGCCGAGCTGATGGACGCCCTCACGGAGCGGTTCCTCGATGCCACCCGCCGTGCGGGCTCCGACCAGCTCTCCTCCCCGCGAACCGTCCGGGCAGTCCAGCATTTCACGGGCCCGATCCCGGAGACGGCGACAATCCTGGACCCGGCCTGCGGAATCGGCACTCTGCTCCTCTCCCTCGGCCCGGCGGACGGCCCGACCCGGTACGGTCAGGAGATCGACGCCTCGATGGCCGACTTCGCCCGGCTCCGCGCCAGGCTGAGCGGCCGCACCCGCACCGAGGTCCGGGCAGGGGATTCACTGCGCGACGACAAGTGGCCACGCCTCAAGGCGGACCTCGTCGTCTGCGATCCACCCGTGGCCTGGCCCGATTGGGGACGTGAGGACCTGCTCCTCGACGCTCGCTGGGAGCTCGGCACACCCTCACGTGCCGAGAGCGAACTCGCCTGGCTCCAGCACGCGTATGCCCACACAGCTCCCGGCGGCACGACCGTCCTGGTGATGCCGGCCTCCGTCGCCTACCGGAAGGCAGGCCGCCGCATCCGCGCGGAACTCGTCCGACGGGGCATCCTCACCCAGGTCGTCGCACTACCGGCCGGAACCGCAACGTCACACGCACTTCCGATCCACCTGTGGATCCTCGTACGTCCCGACGGCGAGGCTGCACAGACCGTCCGCATGGTGGACCTCACCGCCAACGGACCGGACGACCCCCTCTCCCCCCGGCCTGACCAGGTCGTCGACATCCCGCTCATCGACCTGCTGGACGACACCGTCGACCTCACCCCGGGCGCCCACATCGGCAGCATCAACCGGGACTACCTCGTCGAGTACGCAGCCCTCCGCAACCAGTTGCAAGAACAACTCCGCGCGCTGGACGCCTTGCTGCCCCGACTCGCCTCCGGAGGCGGGCCAGGAACGCTCGACACCGCATCGGTCAGCATCGCCGACCTCGCCCGCGCCGGACTCGTCGAGTACACCGCCGGCGAGCCGGTCTCCGTGAGCGAACACCTCGACGCCGACTACCTGCACGGGTTCCTGGTCAGCCCTACCAACAGGCGCCGTTCCACCAGCAGCACGGGCACCTTCCGCACCGACACGCGGGGCTCTCGCATCCCCCAAATGGGCATCGAGGCTCAACGCCGCTACGGCGCGGCCTTCCGCGCGCTCCAGGAGGTCGAGGCATGCACCCGCCGGCTCACGCAGCTCAGTCAGCAGGCGACCGACCTCGCCCGCGAAGGCCTCGCGAACGGCGCTCTGAACCCTCCTGCCGAGGAAGACTGACCCTCTCCCTCACCCGCGCGAGGGCAGGAAGCCGCTCGGAGGCCCACTCCACGAGACGGCGAGTGCCTCCCTCGCGCGGGTGCACGCCACGAAGAGCAGACACCGCTCGCGCAGCATGTCCGTCTCGTGCTGCGACTCGTCCACCTCGACCGGGGTGATCTCCCGCGCGAACGGCACGGCACTCGCGCTCACCCCGAGGACCGCCACCGCGCGGAACTCAAGTCCCTTCATGGCGTGCATGGTGGCCAGCCGCACACCGTCCGTGCCCGGCGCCGGGCCGTCCTTGACGCGCACCACGGGCACTCCGCTACTGACCAGCCGGTCGTGGGCCTTGTCGAGCAACACGTTGAAGCGACTTGAGACGCCGATGTCGGCGGGACGGATTCCCTGGGCGATCCAGCCCTCGATCCGTTGCACGATTGCGGCGATCTCCGCCTGCTCGGTGCCGTGGCCCTCCACGTGGGGCCTGCGACCGCGGAGCAGCGAGCGGTATCCGGCGAGACTGTCTGCGCCCTCGCCGCCCAGGTCCTCAACCGCGGCGGAGCCGATGATCCCGGTCGACCACGCGAGAATCTCCTCCGTGCTGCGGTAATTGATGCGCAGCCGGCTGGTCCGGCCCTTCACCTGGATCCCCAACGAGCTCAGCGACACCCGTGAGTCGTAGATCCGCTGGTGCGGATCACCGGTGATGAACAGATCATCCGGGCCCGATGCGACGGCCGCCCGCAGCACCCGCCACTGTGCGGGATGGAGATCCTGCGCCTCGTCGACGACGACGTGGTCGTAGCGCGCCGCCGCGCCTTCGAGGGCCCGGGCCGCCTGCGCGCACACCTGAAGGTGCGTGACCGACCCTCGCGACTTCAGCTCGGCCTCGAACATCTCGACGGCCGGCCACAGCAGCCTGCGCCGCCCCGTCAGCAGCGACCTGCCGCGCCCCGGACGGTCGGAGGCGAGGTAGTCGTCGAGCGTGCGCAGGTCGTGGGCGAGGACCACGTGCCGGTACTCCTGGGCCAGGAACTGCTCGGTCCACGGAAGGTCAAGGCGCTTGCGGATCCGCTGCCAGACCTGCCGCTCCTCCTGGTCCCCGACGAGGGCCGGCACGCGTCCCGCGTGTTCGGTGAGAGTCCGGTGCGCGAGGGCGTTCACGGTCGTCACGTCGACCCGGGCGAGCTGCTCGTCGTCGCCGTCGAGGAGCAGCGCCAGGTTCTCCCGCAGGGCCGCGGCCAGGGCGTTGGTGTACGTGGTGAGCAGGATGCGTGTGTCGGCCGAGCGGGACAGCAGGTGCTTGACGCGGTGCAGGGCCACCACCGTCTTGCCCGTGCCCGGACCACCGGTGACCTGGACGGAGCCGCGGTAGGAAACCCGGTAGGCGACCCGCCGCTGCGAAGGGTGCAGGAAGACCCGCCAGGCCGCGAACGGCTTCTCCAGGATGTCGGCCAGCTCGTCCGGGCCCGAAACGAGGGTGATCCGGCTGGCGGTGTTGGCGATCGCCACGGCCAGGCTCTGCTCGGACTCCGGAACGGGGACCGCCGACCGCCGTTCGACCACGACGTCCCGGTACACCTCCTCCGGCGTGAAGCCCTCCGCCAGGAACTGCAGGACCTCGAACTGGTCCTCCGGCAGGAGCGTCCCGAATGCCTCCAGCTGCGGCCTGTCGACCACGGTCCGTACCGCCCGCAGCACCTGATCGTCGATGCCGAGGTCGCGCAGCACAGTGTCGGAATACTCCGCGAACAACAGCGTCGGCGCGGTCGTCGCCGCCTTCTCCAGGGCCGGGGTCAGCTGCTCGATGGCGACGACGTTGCGGACTTCCAGCGCACGGGTGGCCGTGTTGACGGTGTAGAGCCGCTTGGCCGCCCAGGTGTACGCGTCGTCGTGCGGCACGACGTTGATGAGCAGGAAGACATCGCTGCCGTCGTCAGGGGCGAGGACGACGCCGCGCCAGAAGTCGTTGATCCTGATCGTGCGCATCCGCGGATCACGCGCCTTGTCGACGGACTCCAGATGCAGACCCTTGTCCGCGTGCAGCTCGGGCACGGTGAGCTGCTGGAACTTCTGCATCGCTTTCCGGACGCCGGCTTTGACGGGCTTCTCCAGGACGTCGTAGCTCTCCCAGAAGCTGTTCGCGAACGCGAGCTGCGGCACCGACGGACTCCCTACCCCATGGCGTCTGTTCCGGTCGTGATCATACCGTCGCCCCTGGGGTCATCTGCCAGGCCAGGGAACGGATTTCACCGAGCAGATCGGCCGGCCGCCGGTCCAGGTCCAGCGCGTGCTGGTGGATGACGAGGCCTGCGTGCCGCACCACGTGGGCGGCGTGTGGAGCATTGCCCTTGGCGTAGACGAGGTGTCCCTCTCGCAGGCCGAGGGCAGTGCAGTAGGCCAGCATCTGGTAGAGGTCGCCGTCGGGGTAGCCACCGGCCTTCTCCGCCTTGTACTTGGCGTCGGCCACGGCCTGCGGAGTGCCCTCCCGACCGTAGAGCACGAAGTCGGGCTTCATCCGGATCTCACCGGCCTCGTCGAGGTGGTGCGGGTCCTGGAGCCGGCAGGTGCGGTCCGTCCCGCGGAACGCCTCGCGCAGGGCGACCGTCACGAAGTCCTCGAAGAGCTTGTTCATGTTGAACAGGAAGCCGTCGATGCGCAGTTCGCCGGCGGTGTGCTCGGGTGACGATCCGTCGAGGACCACGCGGGCCAGGTGGAGTGCGTGCTGGTAGCGGGCGTTGAGGCGGGTGGCGTGCCAGCCGGGAAGGTCCTGGCCGCGTACGAGCGGGGAGACGTCGGCGAGGCGAACCCGCTGGTGCAGCAGGCGGCGGCGTACGTCCTGGGGTACGCCCGGAAGGCGGAGCAGGCGTTCGACGGCGGCACGCAGGATGCGGTTCTCTGCGATGTCGGTGGTGAACTCGTCGTACGCGATCTCCACGGGCAGGGCGGCCCCGAACCGGCGGCGTATCTGCTCGGCTTCGCGGATCCGGCCGCGGACCACCAGGGCGGTGTCCTCGATGGCGCGGTAGCCCTGCAGGAGACCCTGGCGTAGCGCACGGTCCACCTGGCGTTCCACGGCGTGGGCGAGGGCCGGCAGCAGGTCGCGGTGATCGCCGACCTCGACCTGGCCCTCGCGCCAGCCGCGCGGGTCGAGGCTGTACCCGATGAGGAAGAAGAGGCGGGCGATCGGCACCTTGGGGGTGATCCGCACGGTGACGGGTTCACCCCCCGGCACGGGCACGCTCACCGCGCCGACCTTGCTGCCGGCCCGCAGCGTCCAATGGCCCGACCGGTACGGATCGGGGGCGGCGGTGTCGAGGATGCGTGCGGCGGCGAGTGCCCTTCCGGCGGCGTCCGGGAGCGGGACGGACACCGCCGGCGCGTACTCGGTCAGTTCGACGACGGTCACGACTCGGCGCCGGGCTCGGGCTGGTCCTCCCAGACGATGTCGCCCGGCTGCATGACGAACCTGTCGTACCGCGCGTTCACTTCGGCTTGCAGCGCCGCCAGGCCGTACCGCTTCTCGATGTCGACGCCTTCGCCGTAGTGGTGCTCCTCCAGCAGGGGGAGAATCTTGGTCCTCCACGTACGGTCCAGGCCGCCCTCCCGGTAGACGCCCGGCTTCATCAGGTACGAGGGGCCGATCCGGAAATCCGCTTCGTCGATCCGGGAGTTGAGCGCGTCCAGCAGGTCCGCCGGTCCGCTGTCGCGCTCCTGGGCGGCGAGCCAGCGTCGCAGCAGACCGCTGGTCGGCTCGGTCCGCGGCGACAGCTCGACGAACGCGAACCGCCGCCGCATCGCCGCGTCGACCAGGGCGATGGAGCGGTCGGCGGTGTTCATGGTGCCGATGATGAAGAGGTTCGGCGGAAGGGCGAAGTCGTCACCCGAGTAGGTGAGCCGGACCGACTTGTTGCGGTACTCCAGGAGGAAGTACAGCTCACCGAAGACCTTCGCCAGGTTGGCCCGGTTGATCTCGTCGATGATCAGGAAGTGCGGCACGTGCCGGTTGCCCTCGCGGGAGGCGAGGTCGGCGAGTTCGCGTAGCGGGCCGGCGGTGAGGCGGAAGGCGACCTCACGGGTCTCCGGGTCCTCTTTGGGGCGGAAACCCTCGAAGAAGTCCTCGTAGGCGTAGGAGGGGTGGAACTGGACGAGTTTGACCTGCTCGGGCCCACCGCCCAGGAACTCCGCGAGCTTCAGCGCGAGGTACGTCTTGCCCGTGCCGGGCGGCCCGTAGAGCACCAACTGACGCTCGTCCCAGAGGAGGTCGCGGACCTCCTGGAGCCACTGCACGTCGTGGACGAGCAGTTCGCGGGCGAGCTCGGGGGTCGGCGCGGGCAGCTCCAGTTCACGCCGGGCGATGAGGATCTCCGCGCTCGGGTCACGCTCTATGGCCTCGGCCTCCTCCTCCAGCTCCTGGTCGCTCAGCCCGAGCCCCTTGAGCAGGGCCTGCACGGAAGTGAGGTCGACGACGTCGTGCTGCACGGACAGCTTCTGCTGAAGCTCCTCGGGTAGGTCGGAGTACGGGTACCCCTCGTTCTGCCACTCCACCGGCCGGCGCAGGTTCGACCGGTCGTCGTCCGAGACCGTCTGCTCCACCGGCCCGGTCACCTCGCCCACGTACACCAGGCCACCCGAGATGGTGCACACGGTGTCGCCGGGCTTGATCCGGGAGAGGAAGGCGTGCAGCTCCTCGACGAGGTCCTGCTTCTGGCTGTACGTCGCCGTGGACTCGTAGTCCTCCTGGACGAACGCGCGCAGCTGCTCCTTGCTCGTACCCTGCCCGACTCCCTGCCGCAGCCGGGACGCGGCGAGGGTGATCAACCCCTCCGGCAGCCAGAGCCGCTGGACGAGGTCGAGGCCTGAGACGTTGGAACCGCGAACCAGCCAGGCGCGATTGGGGCCGGCCCAGACGCCCGGCATGAACTCCGACAGTGGCCTGTCGCCCTTCGTTCGCCACCGCGTCCACCCGTTGGCCGATCGGCCCAGCAGGATCTCGGCGGCGGCGGACGGGGAACCGCACTCCACGTCCTCGGTCAGTTCGAGGTGCCCTGGCCAGCGCTCGGAGGGTCGCAGCTTGCCCTCGTCGATCAGCTGCGCCCGAAGGCGGCAGGAGGACGCCCTCCGCTCCGCGTAGGACGGCATGACCTTGGCCCGCGCGGGGGCCCCCGCGTACACCAGGAACTTCTGGCTGCCGTTGCTGCCCTTCTCCGACAGCAACCGCCCTCGCGCGACGGGCCCTCCGGCCGCCAACCGCAGCTTGAACTCCTGGACCTCGTCCTCCACGGACCGCTCCCACCCCTCGTTCTAGAAGATCCTGCACGCACAATAGGGCCTGTGCCACCGACAGGTACCCCAGCAGGCCGAGAGAGATGACCCGGCGCCCGACCGGGCGAGCGCTCGGCCTTCCCTCACCCCAGCCGATCCATCCGGGATCGCGCCGGGCCCCAGCTCGACTTGTCGAGGACGACCTCCCTGGCGAGGTCGTTGCAGGCGTAGAGCCGGCGGCTGGTGGGATCCACCGCGAAGAGGAACGCCTTCGCCTGGTTCGCGAAGGCGAGCGCGGGGCGTGTGGCGGAGCTCTCCGTCACCACCATCAGCCGCCGGCCTTCCACCATGGCGGCACCGTACAGTCGCTGCACATCGCCGAGGCCCATGCTCTTCGACCGGTTCCACCACTCGATACGGAAGGTTTCCGACTCAAGTCGGCTGCACGTGCTGTCCGGTACGACATCCGCGAATCCCATCCGGGCCAGGTCGCGAGCGGCAGCCTCGACGAGAACCGAACGCTCTGGGCGGGTGTCCGCCGATGACTGCTGCGCCGACAGGTCATCCCGGTCTCCGAAGCGGTCATCCACCGTGGGGACGTGGGAAAGGCAGGCCAGATCCGCAACCACTCCCGCAAGCTTCGCCCGGTCGACACGTTTGGACTCGACCCCTGGGACGACAGACGGCTCACCCAGAAGGGGATCTCCCAGGTCGAGCCGCTGCCAGGCCCCGCCCTCATCGGCCCGGACGTCGGCACTCCACCCCGACAATGGCTTGTGGGACACCGTGATCAAACACCCCACACCGCGGACAACAAGGAAGTCCCCTCGGTCACGCCCGAAGTACTCGGCCTTCGTGCCTCGTTCGGCCCCCACCGCGCGGCACCTGTTCTGCGCGACGGCCATCAGCACGTCCACTCCCCGGGCCGCCAGGTCATCCGCGAGCGCCACCACCTCGCCGGTCGCGGGCTCGTCCCACCTCCAGGGGCTCTGCTCTTCGCCGCCTTCGAGCTCGGCAACGGCCCTGGCGTGGAGAGCGTCCACCAGGACGTCGGGCTCCGTCAGGCCCCACCAGATGCGGGGCGGCTCGGAGATCCTCGGCCCCATGACCGCCCAGACCGGGGTGTGGTCGTACGGACGGTCAAAACGCACCTGGGCAAGGGCCGCGGATCTCCTGCCGGTCAACCGCACCTGCACATATAACGCAGGTGAGTCCGGAACCCGAAGACGCTCAGCGAGATCGGGATGCCGTGTGCGGAACCTCTCGCCGAGCGCGTTGAACATGAGGAAATTCCCCATCCCCGCGAGCATGTCACTCGTAGGAAAGCCCACAGCGCTCCCACTTCCTGTTGCTTCGTCAGTACTGCTCACGCCGAGTCGGATGCTATCGCCGCCCACAGACAGAACGACGGCTGCGGCAACCCGCCCTCACTCGACGACAGAGAAACAACCGGAGGCACGGGCAAGCAAGTTCAGGCCGCTTCGGCCCTGTCGAGTGCGGCAGCGCCCGGCTGCGCGAGCCAGACCAGCCGCGCGGTGATCCCCGGCCGCCCGCCGAAATGACGCACGGCACGCTCGGGCGACGCGAGGGTCATCCGCGTCCGCCCGTCGACGCCGATCACGTGGGTCAGCCCGTCGCTGTCGACGAGTCCCCAAGCCACGACCCACCCGTCGGCGTCCCCAGCGCCATCGCCACACACGTGAGCGACGGCGAACAGCCGGGGCGCAGTGTCGAGCACGAGCCCGCACAGCTCCCGGTCGAACAGCGAACGAGTGTTTTGCGAGGACGCAGCAGTCATGGAAATCTCCTGTGCGAAGGGGAGTTGGACGCTACGCCACCTCTGGCAGCGCGCGACTCTGACGCAGCATCAAAGCTAGCCAGTCGGTAGCATGTAGTCCACCGCCTATAGAGAATCCATAGCACTACCACTCCTGCGGGTGAATGGCGCCGGCCACGGCGAGCGAAGGTAAGGGAGCAGCGGATGCCGCCCAGCAAGATTCCGCCGACCATCCGGCAACGGCGACTCGGCACGGAGTTGCGCCGGTTGCGCGAGAAGGCAGGGCTGTCGGTCACACGGGCCGGGGAACTGCACGGCACCCAGCAGTCCCGCATCAGCAACATCGAATCCGGGGGATACCCGGTGAGCGCGGACCGGGTACGGGCCCTCGCCCGTCTCTATGGCTGCGCGGACGGCACCCTGATCGAGGCGCTGACCCGTATGACCGGCGGCCGCACCCGGGGGTGGTGGGAGGAGTACCGCGAGATCCTCCCTGCCGGAGCACTTGACCTGGCTGAAGTCGAACACCATACGCAATCGATGAGGATCGCCTCGGTGGTTCACATCCCTGGTCTTCTACAGACCGCCGAGCATGCTCGCGCCCTGTTCCGGGATGTAGTCCCGCCCTTGTCGCCACCCGAAGTGGAACACCTCGTTTCTCATCGCATCAAGCGACAGTCGGTGCTCTACGGCGAGAAACCGATCCCGTTGTCGGCCATCGTCCATGAGACTGCCTTGCGCATGGGCTTCGGCGGTCCAGAAGTTGCCCGTGATCAGCTGGAATACCTGCTGACCATGAGCGAGCACCCTCACATCGACCTGCGGGTAATCCCGTTCGGCACCGGTAGCTACCCCAGCTCCGGCGCCGGAATCGTGTACTTCGCCGCCGAGGTCGCACGGTTGGACAGCGTCCAGGTCGATGGGGACCGATTCGAGTTCATTGACACCGAGCCGCAGCTGATCAAGTATCGAGCCGTGTTGGATCGGCTGGAGGCCAGTGCGCTCATGCCCGACGCGTCCCGCGACCTCATCCGCCGTATCGCCCAAAGCATTTGAGACGGGAACAATCATGGCCGTTCAGAGCTGGCAGAAGTCCTCATTCAGCGGCGACACCGCCAACTGCATCTACCTCGCAGTGGCCCCCGACGGCTCCGTCAAGATCCGGGAGAGCGACGACCCTGACACCATCATCACCACCACGCCTGACAGGTTCCGCGCCTTCCTGCACGGCGCCAAGGTAGGAGAGTTCGATCACCTGACAAAGTAGTCCGCCCTCTCGCATGCATCAGGCCCGTCGCTTGGCCGATGCCCCAGATCAACAGGACAACCCGAACCACGCGACACCATGACCGCCTTCGGGTCGGGTCAAGGCCCCCTCAGAACGCGTCCAGCCCCACGAACACTCCCCAGGTCGACGGAGCAGAGCCGATACACGGCCTGCGCCGTACCTACCGATGCGCGCTCGCCAGTGCGCCGGACCGCCGTACCGTGCTTCTGCTGCGCACAGGTGCGGACCCGTGCCTCCGCTTCCGCCGCCGCAAATCAACCCGCTCGAACGCCGACTGTCCAGCGATGAGCCACTGGTGAACGGTCGCCGCTCGGCACGTGCCGAGCGGCGACCCCAGTGGTGGGGGGGGTTGTTGGGGCCCGCAACGGGCGGCGAGGGGTGGGGGGGGCGCCGTCCCGGGGGGGGGGGGGGGGGGGGTGT
>NZ_JBICZB010000053.1:8489-60402 GCF_043201815.1 Kitasatospora sp. NPDC048296 | reverse complement strand
TCTTCGGTCCCTGCCCCACCGTCCGGTTCTTGCGGATCTTGAAGTCCATCGCACCCCTTGCGCTGGGGTGTTGCGACGACCGCTAGAACCTAAGGACCGGACCGGGGCCTTCCGTCACCTGATCCGGGTCAGGCGCTCTTGACGGCCGCGAAGCGGGACTGGACGTCCTGCCAGTTGACGACGTCCCACAGGCGGGTGACGTAGTCCGGGCGGACGTTGCGGTACTGCAGGTAGTACGCGTGCTCCCAGGCGTCGAAGGCGAGCAGCGGGGTGGTGTTCTGGCCCACGTTGCCGTGGTGGTCGTAGACCTGCTCGACGATCAGGCGCTGACCGAGCGGCTCCCAGGAGAGGATGCCCCAGCCCGAGCCCTGGACCCCGGTGGTGGCGTTGGTGAGCTGCTTCTTGAAGGCCTCGAAGCTGCCGAAGTGCTCGGTGATGGCGTCGGCCAACTCGCCCTCGGGGCGCTCGCCGCCCTCCGGGGAGAGGTTCTGCCAGAACAGCGAGTGCAGCACGTGGCCGGACAGGTGGAAGGCGAAGGTCTTCTGCAGACCGACCAGCCCGCCGAACTGCTCCTTGTCGCGCGCCTCGGCGAGCTGCTCCAGGGTGTCGTTCGCGCCCTTCACGTAAGCGGCGTGGTGCTTGGAGTGGTGCAGCTCCAGGATCTCGGCCGACATCGCCCGCTCCAGCGCGGAGTAGTCGTACGGCAGGTCGGGAAGCGTGTAGGTGCCCATCAGGACACGGCCCCTTTCGGCGGGTTGGTCGTATCGATCGTGCCGGGACAACACTATTGCGTATGACTTGCAGGAACGAGGCATGGGCTCCTGCTTATTCCTCACATCCCGTCGGGCACAATGGTCACCCGAACGTGTAATGGCTGATGAGGGTGAGTGGCTGTGACAGGGTCGCCGGTGGTCGTACTGGGCATCGAGTCCTCCTGTGACGAGACCGGCGCGGGCCTGGTCCGGGACGGCGTCCTGCTCGGGCAGGCGGTCGCCTCGTCGATGGACGAGCACGCCCGCTACGGCGGGGTGGTGCCGGAGATCGCCGCCCGGGCGCACGTCCACGCGATGGCGCCGGTGGTCCAGGAGGCGCTGGACCGGGCCGGGCTGACGCTCGGTGACGTCGGCGCGGTCGCCGTCACCACCGGTCCGGGGCTGGCCGGAGCGCTCCAGGTGGGGGTGGCCGCCGCCAAGGGGTACGCGTTCTCGCTCGGCGTCCCGCTGTACGGAGTGCACCACCTCGCCGGGCACGTCGCCGCCGCGGCCCTCGACGGCGGGCCGCTGCCGAACCCCTGCGTGGTGCTGATCGTCTCCGGCGGACACACCTCGCTGCTCCTCGTCCGGGACCTCGCCCGGGACCCGATCGTCCACCTCGGCGACACCCTGGACGACGCGGCCGGCGAGTGCTTCGACAAGGTCGCGCGCGTCCTCGGCCTGCCCTACCCCGGCGGCCCCGCGATCGACCGCGCCGCCCGCACCGGCGACCCGACGGCCGTACGGCTCCCCCGCCCGCTCACCGGGCCGAAGGACGACCCGTACGCCTTCTCCTTCTCCGGCCTGAAGACCGCCGCCGCCCGCTGGGTCGAGGTGCGGACCGAACCCCACGTGCCCGACGCGGCGGCCGCGCTGCAGGAGGCGATCGCGGACGTGCTCACCCGCAAGGCGGTGCGCGCCTGCACCGACCACGGGATCGGCACCCTCGTGGTGGTCGGCGGGGTCGCGGCCAACTCACGGGTACGGGCGCTCGCGGAGCAACGCTGCGCGGCGGCGGGCATCGCCCTGCGGGTACCGCCGCTGCGGCTGTGCACCGACAACGGCGCGATGGTGGCGGCGATCGGCGATCTGCTGGTCCGCGCCGGTGCCCGGCCGGCGCCCGCCGACCTCTCGGTGGACCCGTCGGCGCCGCTGGAGTGCGCGGCGCTCAGCCCGCTGCCGTCCAGGTGACCAGCGGCGGGCGGACGGCGGCGCACAGCGGGTGGCCCTTGGCGTCGGTGAGGCCGAGGCGGGCGACCAGCAATCCGCTCGCCACGGCCGCCTCGACGGTGGCAGGGTCGACCGCCGCCAGCAGCAGCTTGGCCCGGCGGAACAGCGACCACGTGTCGCCCTCGCGCGTCACCCAGTTGAGGTAGACGAACCGGCCGCCCGGCCCGCCCTGGACGTACCGGCCGGTGATGTCCACCTCGCCGTCCGGCAGCCGCTTCGCCGCGCACTCCAGCGACCAGCGCGCCCGCGCCGCGTCCCCGGGCTGTGGGTCGAGCAACTCGGCCGGGCGGCAGCGGCGTTGGACGGCGACGTGGATGTCCCGGTACCCCGGGAACCCGGGCCCGCCGCCGCACTCGCGGCCCGGCAGGTCGGCGGCCTCGATCCTCAGCTCCATACCGCCATGGTCCACCACGCGGCACGGGCGGAAAACCGGTTGAGCCGACGGTGATCACGTGGCAGGCTCACCCGCCGTGCCCGAGATCACCAGGTTGCTCGACGACGAGGTGGGCATCGACGCATCCCTGGTGGCGCGTCCGCTCACCACGCGGCGATGACATCCGGGGCCGCCCTGAACAGCACGCGTTATGGAGGACCGATGTCATCGATCAAGGAGTTCCAGGTCACCTTCGACTGCGCGGAACCCGAGCGCGTCGCCCGCTTCTGGTGCGAGGTGTTGGGGTACGTCGTACCGCCGCCGCCGAAGGGGTTCGCCACCTGGGACGACTACAACCAATCGCTGCCGGCCGAGCGCCAGGGTGCGGCGTTCGTCTGCATGGACCCCACGGGTGTGGGCCCGCGCATGTACTTCCAGCGCGTTCCCGAAGGCAAGGTCGTCAAGAACCGGGTGCACCTCGACGTGCGGATCGGCACCGGGCTCGTGGGTGAGGAGCGCGTCGCCGTGCTGGAGGCCGAGTGCGCACGGCTGGTCGCGCTCGGTGCGGTGCGCGTGCAACTGCTGCGCGCCGACGGCGTCAATGAATCGTGCCTGGCGATGCAGGACATCGAGGGCAACGAGTTCTGCCTCGACTGAGCGGCCGTCCCGGCGCACCGGCGGGGTGCCGGTGCGCCGGGCTTCGCCTCACGAACCCGCGGAGCCCGGAGTCCGCTGCGCCGGGACGGGTCGGCTCGTCCGGGATCAGCGGGCCGGGGCTGCGCACCGTACGGTAGAGCGCCCAGGCGACGGCCGCGCGCTGCCGGCCGCCGCCGGACGACTCGGGCGGCCGACGGCTAGCGGCAACGGCCCGACGGGATCAGGCAGTCGGCGGTTCGAGGGTCAGGACGGAGGGGGTGACGTCGGGGGCGGCGAGGCGCAGGAGGCCGTGGCCGATGCCCGCCAGGCCGACCATCAGCGAGGGGCTGCGGACCCCGTGCGGAAGGCCGCAGGTCCAGCCCCGGGCCGCCAGGTCGTCGAGGGTGGCACGGGTCTGCCGCTCGGCGGCGGCCTGCCACGATCCGCCGGCGAGGTGGAGGGCCTCCAGGTTGCCGAGATCGCCGTGGCAGAGCGAGGAGTTGTGACCGAAGCCCTCCCGGAGCACCGTACCGAGGGCGGCGTCACGCTCGGCGAGGAGCGACTCGCGTTCTTCCGGTACGAGTCGGGCGAGGTCGGTACGGGCCAGCGCGATGCCCGAGGCACCGTGGCACCAGAGGGCGGGGTAGCTGGGGCCGTCGGGCCCGTCGTCCTCGCGGACGTCGCGCCAGTTGGCGGCGGCGGGGTCGAACAGGGTGCGCTCGTACGCGACGGCGGCGAGGGCGAGTCGGGGCAGGCGGGGGTCGCCGAGGCGGTGCCCGGCCCGGGCCAGAGCCCAGGCGACGCCGGAGCCGCCGTGGGCGAAGCCCGCGAGGGGGCGGGTGACGGTACCGGCGAGGGAGGCGGGCAGCCAGCCGGCGCCGCCCTCGGGGTGCGGGGCGGCGGCCCGGACGAGGTGTTCGGCGCAGGCCGCCAGCGCGTCGGTGACGGCGGGCCCGGGGCGGACGGCCTCCCAGGCGAGCAGGCCGCCGATGGTGCCCGCGTTCCCGGCGAGGAGGTCGTACTGGGTGTCGCCGGCGGCCGTGGCACTGACGCGGTCGAGGAGGAGGGAGCCGAGCGCGTCGAGTTCGGCGTCCGGGTGGTGGGCGGTGAGCTGGGCGAGCGCGTAGAGCAGGCCACCGAGGCCGGAGAGGCCGCCGCCGAGGCGGTCGGCGCGCCGCCGGATCTGCCGGCGGAGCGTCAGTTCGGCGGCGGAGGCGGCCGTCCGGTGGTCACGGTCGCCGGTGGTGCAGGCCAGTTGGTGGAGGAAGAGCGTCACACCGGCCGTGCCGCTGTACAGGTCGGGGCCGAGTTCGGCGGGCACCCAGTGGCCGGGCGGGGCCCAGTTGGGGCCGACCCAGGCGAGGTCGGCGCTCCCTCGGCAGGCCTCGCGCAGCAGCCCTTCGCCGACCTCGACGGCCATGGCGAGGGCGCGGTCGGCGGTTCCCCGGCCGGGGGCCGCACCGGCCACCGGTGTCCGCACGACTGCCCGGCCGTGCGGCTCCCGGGCGCCGCCGGACGTCGTCACCGACAGCCGCAGCAGCTGGAGTTGGCGCTCCAGGTCCTCCTCGCCGAGGGCGTCGGCCTTGGCGAGGGCGAGGTCGAGCGGGGGCTGGTCGGTGACGTCGGGGATGAGGGCACCGGTGGAGGAGCGGGCGTCGACGCCGTCGGGGCGGATGGTGAAGACGGGCACGTCGCCGCGCCACAGGTCGGCGCGTTCGTGGTCGACGTAGGCGAGGGCGCGCTCCTCCCAGGCGGCCAGGGACCAGAGCCGGTCCAGGTGGCGGTCCTGGTCGAGGCCGTCGCGCAGCAGGTCGGGGTGGCAGGCGGTGCCGAGCAGGCTGCGGTACTCGAAGGTGTCGCGGCGCAGCAGGCGTGTCTCGTCGGCCGCGAACGCGCGCAGCAGGGAGCGGAGTTGACCCTTGTCGGCGGCGAGCAGCCGGTAGGCCTCGGTGAATCCGGCCTCCAACTCCGCCAGGTGGTCGGCCGGTCGCAGCGGCTGCCCGGCCGGCACGGGGCGGCTGCCGGGGGCTTCCACCGGCAACCTCCGGTACTCCACACGGAGTTCGTCCGTCCCTTCGTCGACCAGGACGGGCGCGGGGCGGGGCGGGAGGCTGGCCGGGTCCCAGCCGAGGGCGGAGAGGTCGGTGCCGCCGTTGCCCTCGTCCCACATCCGTTCGGGGAGCAGGCCGGAGCGCAGCACCGAGTGCCGGGCCTGGTGGCGGGCGAGCCGCTCGGACTCGGACAGGTCCTTGGCGGGCTCGTGCAGGTCGGGGTGGAGGATCGCCTCCAGGTCGATGAGCACGGGTTGGTCCCGGACGGCGAGCAGGTTCTGGGCATGGCAGTCCACCGCGTCGAGCACGTACATCAGCGCGGCCAGGGTGCCGGCGCGATGGTAGAAGGCACTCAACTCGACTTCGTCCCGGGCCGGTTCGGCGGTGAGGTGGGCGACCCAGCCGTAGCCGTCGCGAGCCAGGTGGGCGAGGTCGCGCAGGGGCAGCCGCAGCTGCGGGTTGAGCCAGTGCAGGATCTGCTGGAAGTGGGTCTCGGCGCCGAGGGGCCGCGGCTTGTAGACGATCCGCACGCCGTGCTCGAAGCGCAGTGAACTGACCGTGGCACCGCCGCGGTGCGGGTCGCCGAGGCCGGTGGCGAGTTCGGTGAGCCGGCCGAGCGGGCGGCCGTCGGCGAAGGTGCGGGCGAGGGCGGGCAGGTCGGCGGCGAGTCGCCGGAACAGGGCGAGGGTGGTGGTCGTCCACTGCTCCGCGGCGGTGGTGAGGCGGAAGGCCAGGACCGGGTACTCGGCGAGGAGCCGCAGCGCCCGCTCCGGCCGGGTGAGCCTGTCGACGAAGTCGCGGTAGCGCCCCTCGGGGGTGTCGCCGGTCAACTCGCCGGTGAGTCGGGCGACATGGAGTTCGGTGATGACGGTCCGGGTCGCCATCGCGTGGGCGGCGGCGGTGAGCGCGGGGAGGGCGAGGGCGGCCAGCTCCTCGGGGGTGCCCAGGGCGGGGGTGTCCAGGGCGGCCAGCCCGGTGCGCAGGCGGTCGTGGGCGGCGGCGAGCAGCGGAGCGACGAGCCCGGCGAATTCGTGTTCCGCAGGAATGTCCAGGGCGGCCGGCCGGTGGAACGCGGTGACGAGCCGCTCGGCCCAGGGGAGCGTTGCGAGGCGATCGGCGAGTGCGTCCGGGTGCTCGGCGAGCAGGGCGTGCAGGGCGTCGGGGTCGATGCCGTCGGCCGTGAGCCGGCGCGTGAACCAGTCGGCGCGGTCGAACGGCGCCTGGGCCCGCCAGCGCTCCAGTTTCCGGGCGGCCCGCTCACGGCGTTCGGCGCGGTCGGCGTCACCGAGCGGCTCCGCGTCGGGCCCTTCCGGCGCCCGGCCGCGGGCGTTCAGCGGGACGGCTCGGGCGGCAGCCCGCAGGAGTTCGGACGCGTCGACCACGGGGTGGTGCTGCCTCTCTGTCTGCACTGTTGCTCCGTCCGTTCGGCGCCGGTGCGCGAAGGCGCGCGGAGCGCCTGTCCGGTGCGGACCCCGGCCGACCGTACGGCCCGGGGCCCGCGCCGGATCCCGGTCTCAGTAGCTGCAGAGCCGCCCGCAGCTGGACCAGCCGTCGCAGGTGCTGTTCAGCACCGCGGCGGTCACGTAGAGCTCGTCCGAGAGCTCGCCGGCCGGGTGGACCTGGTGGCCCTGGCCGAGGGTGAGCCGGAAGTCCTCGTCCTTGAGTGCGCGAACCTGCTCAGCCGTGGGCTGCATGCTGCCTCCTCCAAGCGTTCGGATCTGGCACGGGTGTGCCGAATCTGGATCTTGGCAGCGCCCCACCCCGCACACCAGTGGCATGCACACCACCGGTCCTCGTTTCGGCCAGGATCGAACCAACGAGCGCCCGGCGGCCGCGCCCTCGTTCCCCCAGGCCGAGCCCGCTCGCTCCCACCGCCCGCCCCCGCCGTCCGATCGTTCGGGTGGCCCCACACCTGGCCGAAACAGGGGCGGTCGCGCCCGGGTGGACCGCGACCCTGGTTTGAACCCGCCGCTCCTGTGGCAGCGCCCCGGAGCGAAGGTCACGATGGAGACCCGGGCAGCCCCACCCCGATCGGAGTGCGATGAGCGAGCAGCACAACCTCGTCCTGCTGACCTTTCCCGACGCCACCGCCTGGCGTTCGGCCTTCGACGAGGCGCAGCACCTGCCGGGCCTGCGGCTGGCGGCCGCGCTGGAGCGCAGTGCCGACGGCGTGCTGGAGGTGCGGGACACCTTCACCCGGGGCGCGGGCGTGGCCACCGTCGGCTCGGGCCTGCTGGGCGGCCTGGTGGGGTTGCTGGGCGGGCCGGTCGGGATGCTGCTGGGCTTCGCGGCGGGCGCGGCGCTCGGCAACGCGGCCGAGGAGCACTACGCGACGGAGGCCGGTGCCGCGATGATCGTGCTCTCGCCCCGGGTACCGGACGGCGGGGCGCTGCTCGCCCTGGACGTCCGGGAGGCCTCGCCCGGCCCGGCGGACGAGCTGGCCGCCAAGCACGGGGCGGCGGTCGAGCGGATCGACGAGCACACCTTCACCGAGCAGGTCCGGGCGGCCGAGAAGAAGGCCGAGGAGAACCGGGCCGCGGAGCGCGAGGGCGGGGAGGGCGAGGGCGGGGAGGGAACGGGCGAGGAGCGGACGGGAGACGGGGCCTGAGGTCACGCCATCCGGTACGGCACCGGCATCGAGCCGGTCCGGGCTCCACGGACAGGTCCGGGTGGGCGGCCCCCTTCGGCCGCCCACCCGCCCTGGCTGCGCACACGCCCGTGGAGGTCACTCCGCCCGCAGCGCGTCCACCGTCCGCGCCCGCGCCGCCCGGACGGCCGGGAGCAGGGCGCCGAGCAGGGCGATCAGCACCCCGCCGAGGCCGAGCAGGACCAGCACCGGGGTGCCGAAGACGTCCAGCGCGGAGGACGGGAAGTTCAGCCCGGCGCTGTGGCCCATCGCGGGCACCGTCAGGCCGTGCAGCAGCAGGCCCACCGGCAGGCCGATCGCGCCGCCGACGGCCCCGACCAGGAGCACCGAGGCGAGGACGACGCCCACGGTCTGCGCCGGGGTCATGCCGAGCGCCTTGGTGACGCCCATGTCCCGGGTGCGCTCGCGGATCTCCAGCACGACGGTGTTGAACACCCCGAGCCCGGCGACCACGACCAGCAGCACGGTCAGGGTGGCGGTGAGCGAGTTCAGGGCGGCGATCGAGTCGCTGGAGCTGTGCTCCACGCCGGCCTCGGCTGCCATGTGCAGCGGAGCGAGCGCGCCGCCGAGGGCGGTGGCGTAGGCGGCGTGGTCGGTGCCGGACTTCAGCTCGACGAACCAGGTGTCCGGCGTCGGGGCCGTGCCGGACGGGAAGCCGGCGGCGTCGGTGAAGAGCTCGTTGGTCTGCACGTGCGGGTCGAAGACCTCGCCGACGATCCGGACGGTGACCGTTCGGCCGTGGGTCGTGAAGGTCACCTGGTCGCCGAGCTCGGCCGAGGCCTCGGTCAGGAAGGTGGCGGGGGCGACGGCCTCGCCCGGGCCCTGGTACCAGCGGCCGGAGACCATCCGGTAGCCGGCCCAGGAGGAATCGCCGGTGAAGGCGGTCACCGTGGTGTTCCCGGCGACCCCGGGGACGGTGACGTCCTCGACGCCGAGGCCGTAGTACGCGGCGGTGCCCGGCTGGGCGTTCAGGGCGGCGGTGACGGCCGCCGGGTCGGCCGCGACCGGCCTGGCCGCGGGGGCAGACCAGGCGTCGGAGGGAACGTCGGGCCGCTGGGGGTGCACGAGGACGTCCGAGGTGTCGTGGTTCTTCGCCTCCTGCACCCAGCTCATCGTCCCGCCCATGCCGACCGCGAAGACCGCGGCCGCCGTGCCGAACAGCACCGCCGCGAGCATCCCGGCCGCGCGGGCCGGGCGGGCGAAGGGCTGGGCGAGACCGAGGCTCAGCGGCCGGGGCAGCGGCAGCCGGGCCGCCAGCGCGGCGACGGACCGGGCGAGGGCGTCGCGCCGGGTGCCGCCCGCCGTACGGCCGACGGCCAGCGCGTCCACGGTGCGCAGCCGTCCGGCGCGGGCGGCGGCCGCCCAGGCGACCAGGGCGACGGCGACGAGCGTTCCCCCCGCCACGGCGACGTCCACCCAGGGCGCGATGCCCGAAGCGTTGGTGCCGTAGAGGTTCCCGGCGGTGGCGAGCACCGGAACGGTCAGCAGATTGCCCACCACCACCCCGAGCAGGGTGCCGGCGGTGGCCGGGACGAGCGCCTGGGCGACGTAGGCGCGCACCACCTGGGCGGGGGTGCAGCCGATCGCCTTGAGCACGCCGATCCGCCGGGTGGCGGTGCCGACCGCGCCGGCCACCACATTGCCCGCCACCAGCACCGACATCGCCATGCCGAGCAGGCCGAAGGCGACCATGAAGGGCAGGAACAGCGCGGTGTTGCGGTCCGATCCCTGCTTGGCGGTGAGCCAGGACTGGGCGCCGGTGAGCGCGCCGTCGGGCGCGGCGGAGGCGACGGCGGCCCGGTCGGCGGTCATCGCGTCGGCGGTGCCGGCCTGGGCGAAGCGGTAGAGCATCTCGTAACCGGGGGTGCTGCCGGGCGCGGTGAGGGACGGGATGGTCTCGGGCATCACCCAGGCGTCGGCGGTCCGGCTGACGGACCGGGCGAGGCCGACGACCGTCAGCGAGGGCGCGCCCGGCAGACCGGGCAGGCGGAGGGTGCCGCCGATCGGCACACCCGGGTTGCCGTACATGGCGCCGAGCACCACCTCGCCCGGCCTGGTCGGCCAACTCCCCTGCACCATCGTGACGTTGTCGACGCCGCTGGCGGCCGAGGTGCGGCCGGCGACGGTCATCGGCGGCATCGTCAGGCCCGCCGGGACGGTCGAGCCGGGGCCCGGCTCCGGGTCGACCGTGACGGTGCGGAAGGGGCCGGCGGCGGCCGTCACCCCGGCGGCGTGCCCGGTGGCGGCGAGCTGGTCGGCGCTCACCCGGGTGCCGTCGAAGCGCGCGGTGAGGTGGGCGCCGTGCTGGCCGTCGAAGGCCTGGTCGAAGGGATCCTGGGAGGCGATCAGCAGCGAACCGCCGAGGACGGAGCAGGTGGTGGCCACCATCGCGGCCAGCCCGACCGCGACCGACTGGGTCCGGCGCCTGCGCACCCCGGCGCGAACGACACGACCGAGCGCGCTCATGCACCCACCTCGCTGCGCTCGGCAGGCGCTTCGCGCAACACGCACCTCTTGATGATGAGTTTGCTTCGCTCACTCATGCGCCCACCTCCGCCGCCGAGTCCGACTCGACCCGGCCGTCCCGCATCCGGACCGTGCGGGTGGCGCAGTCCTCGGCGAGGCTCAGGTCGTGGGTGACGATCAGGATGGTCTGGCCGTCCTGGTGCAGCTCGCGGAACAGTTCCTTGACGTCCTCGCCGGAGGCCGAGTCCAGCGCGCCGGTCGGCTCGTCAGCCAGCAGCAGGGCCGGATCGTTCATCAACGCCCTTGCCACCGCCACGCGTTGGCGCTCTCCGCCGGAGAGCCGGCCCGGGTGGGCGCGGGCGTGCCGGTCGATGTCGAGCGACTCCAGCAGCTCGGCCGCCCGGCGCCGGGCCTCGGCTCGCGGGACACCGGCCAACTCGCCGGCCAGCACCACGTTGTCGGCCACGGTGAGGTCGTCCAGCAGGTTGAAGAACTGGAACACCATGCCGATCGTGCCGCGCCGGTAGCGGGCCGAGGCGGACTCGTTCAGCCGGTCCACCCGGACCCCGGCCACCGTGACCGTCCCCTCGCTCGGCCGGTCCAGCCCGGCGACCAGGTTCAGCAGGGTGGACTTCCCGCTGCCGGACGGGCCGAGCACCGCCACCGACTCCCCTTCCCGCACACTCAGCGTGACCCCGTCCAAGGCCGCCTGCGCGCCCTCGTAGTGGCGGCTCACACCGCTCAGCTCGATCACCGGATCGCCGCTCATGTCCCCGCTCCTCATCGTGTCCTGCCTGGTGACGAGGAAGAAGGTACGAACGAGCGGCCCGCACCCGCGTCCGCCGCCCGCGGCAAGTTCCGTACCGCGTCCGGTGGACCCGGCGCGGTGTCATCCTTCCGATGTAGTCGCCCGGTGTACCGGCTGCCGTCGCCCGCGGGGCTGTCACGGACGGCGGCCGACCGCCACAATGTCCCGGTGATCAACGTGATCGACCATCCGACGGTGCGGCGGCTGCGCACGGCAGCGACCCGACTGAGCGGCGACCCCGGCGCGGCTCCCCCGCCCCGGCCGACCCGGCGCGGCCAGGTCTTCGACCTGGCCCTGGCCCTGTTCCTCGCCTTCACCTCCGGCCGCTACGCCACCATCGCGGGCACCCCGCGGGACGGCACCTGGCACGGGGTGCTGCTACTCGTCCCGCTCGTCCCGCTGCCGCTGGTGCTGCGCCGCCGCTACCCGCTGGCGGTGCTGTGGACGGTGCTGCCGGCCGCGCTGCTGGTGCGGTCACAGTCCGCGGACATCGCGTACTCGGCGGGTGTGGCGGTCATCGTCGCCACCTACAGCGCGGCCGCGTACGGGCGCCGACCGGGCGCCGTGCTGCCGAACCTACCGGTCGCCACCGCCGCGTTGGTGGTGCTGTTCAACGACGCGAAGCTGCCGCACTTCCCGAACGGGGTGATCGCCGTCCTGGTCCTGGTGCCGGTGCTGGCGGTCGCCTACGAACTGCGGATGTGGCGCCGCCGGGCGGAGGAGGGGCGGGAGCGGCTGTCCGCCCTGGAACGCGAGCAGCTGGCCGCGCTGGAGCGCGCCTTGGAGCTCGAACGGGCGCGGATCGCCCGGGAGTTGCACGATGTGGTGACCCACAACGTGAGCATGATGACGATCCAGGCCGGGGCCGCCCGCAAGATCCTGGACACCGCCCCGGACAAGGCCCGCGAGGCGATGGCCGCGGTGGAGACCGGCGGGCGCGCGGCGATGACCGAACTGCGGCACGTGATGGGCCTGTTGACCATCGACGCGGGCAGCGGGGCGGACCCGGCGGCGGAGGCCGACCTCAGCCCGCAGCCCGGCCTCGACCGGCTCGACGCCCTGGTCGAGGGCGTGCGCCGGGCCGGGCTGCCGGTGGAGCTGAGCGTGCGCGGCGAGCGCCGGGCCGTCCCGCCCGGGGTCGAACTCGCCGCCTACCGGGTCGTCCAGGAGGCGCTCACCAACACCGTCAAGCACGCGGGCGGCGCCGACGCCGCGGTGACCGTCGAGTACACCCCCGACCGGCTGCGGGTGGAGGTCACCGACACCGGCGGCCGCCCCACCGGCGCCGCCGCCACCGGCAACGGACGCGGCCTGCTCGGGCTGCGCGAACGCCTCGCCGTCTACGGCGGCACCCTGCACACCGGTCCCCGGCCGCGCGGTGGCTACCGCGTCACGGCCCTGATCCCGCTGGAGAGTTGATGAGCGCGCTGCGCGTGGTGGTGGCCGACGACCAGGCCCTGGTCCGGATCGGGTTCCGGCTGATCCTGGAGTCCGAGGGGATCGAGGTGGTCGCCGAGGCCGAGGACGGCGAGCAGGCGGTCGCCGCCGTTCGCCGGACCAGACCGGACGTGGTGCTGATGGACATCCGGATGCCCGGCCTGGACGGGCTGGAGGCCACCCGCCGGATCCTCGCCGACGGCCCTGGCGGGGCCGAGCACGCACCGCGGATCATCATGCTGACCACCTTCGACCTGGACCACTACGTCTACGCCGCGATGGCCGCCGGGGCCAGCGGCTTCCTGCTGAAGGACGTCACCCCGGAGCACCTGGCCGCCGCCGTCCGGCTGGTGCGCACCGGCGACGCGCTGCTCGCCCCCGCGATCACCCGCCGCCTGGTCGAGCGCTTCGCCCGACCGGCCGCCCCGGATGCCGCCGCCCCGCACCGCGAGCTGGCCACCCTCACCCCGCGCGAGCTGGAGGTGATGACGCTGCTCGCCCGGGGCCTGAGCAACGCCGAGCTGGCCGCCGGGCTGCAGCTCTCCGAGGCGACGGTGAAGACCCACGTCGCCCGGATCCTGGGCAAGTTGGGCCTGCGGGACCGGGCCCAGGTGGTGGTCGCGGCGTACGAGACCGGGCTGGTCAGCGTGGGCTCCGTGCCCGATCCGCGCTGACCCGGGACAACACGGGATAACGCTCGACAACACGCAACGGGAGCCCGGGGGTTGGTGCCCCCGGGCTCCCGTCCAGGTCAGTCCTGTCACACCAGGTCGAAGCGGTCCGCGTTCATGACCTTGACCCAGGCCGCGACGAAGTCCGTCACGAACTTCTCCTTGGCGTCGTCGCTCGCGTACACCTCGGCGACGGCGCGCAGTTCGGAGTTCGAGCCGAAGACCAGGTCGGCGCGGGTGCCGGTCCACTTGACCGCGCCGGAGGCGTCCCGGCCCTCGAAGGTGTGCGCGTCCTCCGAGGTGGACTTCCAGCTGGTGCCCAGGTCCAGCAGGTTGACGAAGAAGTCGTTCGTCAGCGCGCCCGGGGTCTTGGTGAGGACACCGTGCGCGGACTGCTGGTGGTTGGCGCCCAGCACGCGCAGACCGCCGACCAGGACGGTCAGTTCGGGCGCGCTCAGGCCCAGCAGGTTCGCCTTGTCGAGCAGCAGGAACTCGGCCGGCAGGCGGTTGCCCTTGCCGACCCAGTTGCGGAAGCCGTCGGCCTTCGGCTCCAGCGCGGCGAAGGACTCGGTGTCGGTCAGCTCCTGCGGGGCGTCCACCCGTCCGGGCGCGAACGGCACCTCGACCGCGAGGCCGGCCGCCTTGGCGGCCTGCTCGACGCCGACGCCACCGGCCAGCACCACCAGGTCGGCCAGCGAGACCTGCTTGTCGCCGGCCTGCGCGTTGAACTCCTCCCGCACGCCCTCCAAGGCGCGCAGCACGGTGGCCAGCCGGTCGGGCTCGTTGACCTCCCAGCCGGCCTGCGGCTGCAGCCGGATCCGGCCGCCGTTGGCGCCGCCGCGCTTGTCGCTGCTGCGGAAGGAGGAGGCCGCGGCCCAGGCGGTGGAGACCAGCTCGGAGACCGACAGGCCGGTGGCGGCGATCCGACGCTTGAGGTCGGCGACGTCGGCGACGCCGACCTGCTGGTACGAGACGGCCGGCAGCGGGTCCTGCCAGAGCAGCTGCTCGCCCGGGACCTCCGGGCCGAGGTAGCGCACGATCGGGCCCATGTCGCGGTGGGTGAGCTTGAACCAGGCGCGGGCGAAGGCGTCGGCGAACTGGTCCGGGTTCTCCAGGAAGCGCTGGGAGATCGGCCCGTAGACCGGGTCGAAGCGCAGCGACAGGTCGGTGGTGAGCATGATCGGGACGTGCCGCCTGCTCGGGTCGTGCGCGTCCGGGACGGTGCCCTCGCCGGCGCCGTCCTTCGGCTTCCACTGGTGGGCGCCGGCCGGGCTCTTGGTGAGCTCCCACTCGTAGCCGAACAGCGTCTCGAAGAAGCTGTTGTCCCAGGTGATCGGGGTGGCCGTCCAGGTGCCCTCAAGGCCGCTGGTGATCGCGTCGCCGCCGACACCGGTGCCGTAGCTGCTCTTCCAGCCGAGGCCGAGCTGCTCGATCGGCGCGGCCTCCGGGTCCGGGCCGACGCTGTCCGCCGGGCCGGCGCCGTGGGTCTTGCCGAAGGTGTGGCCGCCGGCGATCAGCGCGACGGTCTCCTCGTCGTTCATCGCCATCCGGTAGAAGGTCTCGCGGATGTCGCGGGCGGCGGCGATCGGGTCGGGGTTGCCGTTGGGGCCCTCGGGGTTGACGTAGATCAGGCCCATCTGGACGGCGGCCAGCGGGCTCTCCAGCTCACGGTCGCCGGTGTAGCGCTTGTCGTCGAGCCAGACGGTCTCGGGGCCCCAGTACACGTCCTCGTCGGGCTCCCACTCGTCGACGCGGCCGCCGCCGAAGCCGAAGGTGTCGAAGCCCATGCCCTCCAGGGCGACGTTGCCGGCCAGGACCATCAGGTCGGCCCAGGACAGGCTGCGGCCGTACTTCTTCTTCACCGGCCAGAGCAGTCGGCGGGCCTTGTCCAGGCTGGCGTTGTCCGGCCAGCTGTTCAGCGGGGCGAAGCGCTGCTGGCCACCGCCGGCGCCACCGCGGCCGTCGCTGATCCGGTAGGTGCCGGCGCTGTGCCAGGCCATGCGGATCATGAACGGACCGTAGTTGCCGAAGTCGGCGGGCCACCAGTCCTGCGAGGTGGTGAGCACCTCCTGGATGTCGCGCTTGACGGCCGGGAGGTCGAGGGAGTTGAAGGCCTCGGCGTAGTCGAAGTCCCCACCCAGCGGGTTGGCCACAGCGGGGTTCTTGGAGAGGATCTTCAGGTTCAGCCGTTCCGGCCACCACTGGCGGTTCCCGCCGCCCTGGGTGGGGTGAAGCGCGCGCCCGTGGTTGACCGGGCAGCCTTCCGCGCTCGCCTCTACGCCGGTTGCATCGTGGTTCTCAGACATGGGAATCCTTCCCTACAAGGCGGATCACGGTGTCTTGCTGCTACCTACGGCACCAACTGCTGCTACTGCTGTGTACTGCTGCTACTTCCGGGTATCGCCGTGTCTGCTGCGCACTGCTGCTACCCAGGCTAGCGCCGGAGCCGATCCTACGATGGACGGAATCCAAGTCAAGAAAGACACCAAATCCATATGCGTTCGGGAACCGGACCACAGCGGATGTGTATTGGTAAACTCCGGTTTCCCCCATGACCTGAATAGGTGAACCGATATGAGTGACCTGCTGGAGCGACTGCGTGGGCGCGGCTGGCGCCTCACCTCCCAGCGGCGTGTCGTCGCCGAGGTCCTGGACGGCGAGCACGTGCACCTGACCGCGGACGAGGTGCACGCCCGGGCGGCCGAGCGCCTCCCGGAGATCTCCCGAGCGACCGTCTACAACACCCTCGGCGAACTGGTCACCCTCGGCGAGGTCATCGAGGTCTCCACGGACGGGCGCGCCAAGCGCTACGACCCCAACGCCCACCACCCGCACCAGCACCTGATCTGCACCGGCTGCGGCGCCATCCGCGACGTCCACCCGCTCGGCAACCCGCTCTCCGACCTCCCGGCCGACCAGCGCTTCGGCTTCGCCGTCTCCGGCGCCGAGGTCACCTACCGGGGGCTCTGCCCGGCCTGCGCGGGCTGATCGTTTCGGCCGCCTCCTCCAGCGCGCGGGCTACCCCCAACGCCGTGTAGATAGAGCCTTGGGCGGTTGCGTCAAGTCGCCTGAAATGGGACGGAGCTCCTGCTAGAACCGTGTCGGCCAAGATCACTGTTCAGTAGGAGCTCCGTGGATGCCCAGTCTGTCATCTCTCGTAAGGTTGCGGTTGCCGCAGGGGCGTTCGCGCCCGGCCATCTCGGCGAGTTGACCCGGATCGTCCCGTTCGAGATGGTCGACGAGGCACTGACACAGACCGGCAGGATGCAGGCCCGGGTGAGGGATCTGCCGTCCCGGGTGGTGGTGTATCTGCTGCTGGCCGGGTGCCTGTTCCCCGGACTGGGCTGGCGGCAGGTGTGGCAGCGGCTGACCGCCGGCCTGGACGGTCTGCCGGTCGCCGACCCGACGGGTGGCGCTTTGGCGCAGGCCCGCAGGCGGGTGGGGGCCGAGCCGCTGCGCTGGCTGTTCGACCTGCTGCGCGGCCCGGCCGCGGGAATCCGCACCACTGGCGTGCGATGGCGGAATCTGCTGGTCTGCGCGATCGACGGCACGACGATCGCGGTGCCCGACAGCCCGGCGAACCTGACCGAATACACCAAACACCGCTGCAACAACGGCGGTTCGGGCTATCCGGCGCTGCGGCTGCTGGTCCTGGTGTCCTGCGGCACCCGCACGGTGCTGGACGCGGTGTTCGGGCCGACCACCGACGGCGAGACCACCTACGCACCACGCCTGCTCCGCAGCCTGCGCGAGGGCATGATCGTGCTGCTGGACCGCAACTTCGCCGCGCAAGCCCTGGTGGCCGCCGTCGCCACCACCGGCGCCCACGTCCTGGTCCGGGTGAAGAACGGCCGCCACCTGCCCGTCCTTCACCGCAACCACGACGGCTCCTACCTGTCCAGGCTCGGCACCGTCGCGGTCCGGGCCATCGACTGCGAGATCACCATCACCACGGCCACCGGCCGCCACACCGGCCTCTACCGACTGGTGACCACCCTGACCGACCACCGGACCCATCCCGCCGCCGAACTGATCACCCTGTACCACCAGCGATGGGAGATCGAGACCGCCTACCTGGAGATCAAGTCCACCATCCTGGGTGGCCGTGTCCTGCGCGCCCGCACCCCCGCCGGCCTCGACCAGGAGGTCTACGCGCTGCTGGTCACCTACCAGGTCCTGCGCCTGGCCATGGCCGACGCCACCGACACCCGCCCCCACGTCGACCCCGACCGGGCCAGCTTCACCATCGCCCTGAACACCGCCCGCGACCTGGTCATCCAGGCCGCGGGCGTCATCGCGGACACCGTCATCGACCTCGTCGGCACCATCGGCCGACGCGTCCTGGCCGACCTCATGCCCGACCGGCGCATCCGCACCCGACCCCGCATCGTCAAACGCGCGATCTCCAAGTACAACGCCAAAGGCACCGTCGACCGGACCAGCTACAAGGCCACCATCAGCATCAACATCCTGACCACACCAGACCCGTGACCGGAACCCGCAGGCTCTATCTACACGGCGTTGGGGCTACCCCTTCGACTCCCAGCGGACCGGCAGGCTCTTGAGGCCGTTCTGGAAGTTGGAGACCAGGCGCTGCGGGGGCCGCTCCGGGTCCAGTTCGAGACCGGGGAGACTGTCGACCAGGTGGCGCAGGGCGAACCTCATCTGCAGCCGGGCGAGTTGGGCGCCGAGACAGAAGTGCGGGCCGTAGCCGAAGCTCACGTGGTCGTTGGGGCTGCGGGTGATGTCGAAACGGTCCGGCTCGGGGAACACGGTCTCGTCCCGGTTGGCGGCCGCGTGGTAGACGACCACCTTCTCGCCCCGGCGGATCGACCGGCCCCCGAGCTCCAGGTCCCGGGTCGCGGTGCGGCGGATGTGCACCACAGGAGGCCAGAAGCGCAGCGCCTCCTCCACCGCCGAGTCCGTCAACTCGGGTTTCACCCGGAGGAGTTCGTACTGGTCCCGGTGGGTGAGGAGGGTGAGGACGGCGCCGGGGACGCCGTTGCGGACGGTCTCGTTGCCCGCGACGGCGAAGAGGAAGAACATGGTCTCGAACTCCTCGACCGTCAGGCCCGCTCGAAGGGTGCGGGCCA
Source organism: Kitasatospora sp. NPDC048296 (assembly GCF_043201815.1). Classification (NCBI taxonomy): domain Bacteria; kingdom Bacillati; phylum Actinomycetota; class Actinomycetes; order Kitasatosporales; family Streptomycetaceae; genus Kitasatospora; species Kitasatospora sp. NPDC048296. The sequence goes on along the minus strand of NZ_JBICZB010000053.1, from coordinate 42,238 downwards.
ACACGCCGCCCGGGGCGGGCCGGCCGGCGAGGGCATGGGCGTAGGCGTACATGTCGGCCAGGGCGGCGCGGGAGCGGGGGTTGACCGGGCGACCGTCCGCGGTGGTCCAGGTGGTGGGGCGATGGGCGAGCGCGGCGCGGCCGAGGTCGGTCAGGTTCGACGGATCCGCGGTGCTGGAGTGGGCGTAGTCGGCGTCCTGGTAGCCGATCACCCGGTTCGCCCAGTCGAGCAGCAACTGGCGGTCCTGCTCCGGCACCCCCATCACCCGGGCCAGCGTCCACACCGGCAGATCGGCGGCCAGCCGGGCGAGGTCGGCGACACCGGCCGGCCGCACCGCATCGATCAGCTCCCGCACCCGGTTCCCGATCGCCTCCGACAGCTCCGCCAGGGCCCGTGGGGTGAACGCCGCCGCCACGATCCGGCGCAGCCGGGAGTGGTCGGGCGGGTCCTGGTTGAGCATCATCGCCCGGACGAACTCCAGATCGGCGGGCGCGTCCGGGTCACGGATCTGGGTGGCGCCGAGGTTCGAGGAGAACAGCTCGGGGCTGCGCAGCACGTGCTTCACGTCCGCGTGCCGTAGCACCGCCCAGTACCCCGTGCCACCCGGCCAGTCCCCCACCGCCGGCTCCTCCACCCAGCAGACCGGCGACTCGGCCCGCAGCTCACGGAACAGGTCGTACGGCACACCCTCGGCGTACGTCTCCGGGAGGAAGATCCGATTCACCCGCGCCTGATCGAAGCCCATGCCGACCGACCGTACGCCGCGCCCCGGCAGCCCGCCAGAGTGCGCGGTGTCGCGGCTGCGCCGATCGGTGGCCGGGATCCCGTAGGGTCGGCCAATGGCGAAGTACTTCGACGTGCACCCAGAGTCCCCCCAGCCGCGCACCATCAGCACCGTGGCCGACAGTCTCCGGTCCGGCGCCCTCATCGCGTACCCCACCGACTCCTGTTTCGCCCTGGGTTGTCGGCTGGACAACCGCGACGGCCTCGAACGGATCCGGTCGATCCGGCGGCTCGACGAGCGCCACCACTTCACCCTGATGTGCGTGGACTTCGCGCAGCTGGGCCAGTTCGTCCAGCTCGACAACAATGTCTTCCGCGCCGTCAAGGCCGCGACGCCGGGCAGCTACACCTTCATCCTCCCTGCCACCAAGGAGGTTCCCCGCCGCCTGATGCACCCGAAGAAGAAGACGGTGGGAGTCAGGATCCCCGAGCACACCGTCACCAGGGCCCTGCTCACCGAACTCGGTGAGCCCCTGGTCTCCAGCACCCTGGTTCTCCCCGGTGAGGACGAACCGATGACACAGGGGTGGGAGATCAAGGAGCGGCTCGACCACATGCTGGACGCCGTGGTGGATTCGGGCGACTGCGGCACGGAGATGACGACGGTCGTCGACTTCTCCGGCGGCGGGCCGGAAATCGTCCGGCGCGGGGCCGGCGACCCCACACGCTTCGAGTGACGGGCCAGGCCCCCTGCTCGACCCCGTCGGCAGGCGGCAGTGACTGGTATGCCGTGATGATTGATGTATGTGTGGACAGGCGGATCACGAACCGGACGACACCCGCCACCGGGAGTTCGGGGTCGCACCGCCGCACGCCGCGGCGCCCTCCGCGGCTGTCGGGCTCCCGCCGCCGTCCGGGCGGAAGCTCTCCGGCGTGCTGACGGATCCCCCGCTCGTGGGGCCGCGGCGGTCCGCTTCGCCCGCCCGGGCCCGGCCGGTTCGCCGCGGCTTCCCGTTCGACCGGGCGCACCGCCACCGGAGCGCCCGGTGAGGCTCCCGGGCCGCGGCGGGGCCGACCGGCGGCGTGGGACCGAGCCAGGTGGGACGGAGCCGCGCGTGCCCGCCCAGCCGGCCTGGATACGCTGGCTGCCGGCCATCTACGTCGCGGTCATCCTGGCCCTGGAACCGATCACCCCCGTGCAGTGGCCGGTGAGCTTTCTGCTCATCGCCCTGCCCGTCGTCGCCGCCTACGCCCACGGTCCCGCCTTCGTCGCCGCCGTCACGGTCTTCGCCGTGGTCTTCGAAGGCGTCCTGGCGGGCACTCCCTGTTGCGCGGGCCGCGACGTGGGTTATCTGTGGGAGCGCCACTACGTGGCCACCTACTTCTCCACGGCACTGGTCGGGATGCTGGGCGCCCTGCTGGCCGCCCACCGAACGCGCCGGGAACGCACCCTGGCCACCGTGCGCTCGGTGGCCGAGACGGCGCAGCGCGTGCTGCTGCGTCCGGTCCCCCACCTCCTCGGCCGCATCAGCATCGAAACCCTGTACCTGTCGGCAGCCGCGGAGGCCCGGATCGGCGGCGACCTCTTCGAGGCGATGAGCACCGCGCACGGTGTGCGCCTGCTGATCGGCGACGTCCGGGGCAAGGGCCTGCTCGCGGTGGAGACGGCCGCGGCGATGCTGGCCGCCTTCCGCGAGGCCGCCTACGACGAGCCCGATCTGCCCGCGGTAGCGCGCAGGTTGGAACGGAGCATGAGCCGCCGAGCCGCCCAGCTCCCCGGCAGCGAGGAACGCTTCATCACCGCTGTGCTCGCCGAGATCCCCGGCGACGAGCCCGTGGTCCGCATCGTCAACTGCGGTCACCCCCCGCCGCTGCTCATCGACCAGGGCCGGGTCAGCGAACTGGCCCCGCGTGATCCGTCACCGCCGCTCAACCTCGGTGTACTGCTCGGCGGCGACTACCACGTCGACGTCGAGCCCTTCCATCCGGGCGACCAACTGCTGCTGTACACCGACGGCGTGACCGAGACCCGCGACCGCACCGGAGCCTTCTACCCGCTCACCCGGCGTGTCCGCGACTGGACCGCCCTTCCGCCACGCGAGCTTCTGAACCACCTGCACCGGGACCTGATCGCGTACAGCGATGCCGCCCTCGACGACGACATCGCCGTGCTCCTCGCGCACCGGCTCCCGGAGGGGGAGGAGCCGGGCGCGCACACCGAACCCGCCCGGGACGAATTGAAGGGCGGGCTCGGCGGCAGCGGCGGCGCCGCCACCCCGCGGCAGCCCTTCGCCGACGACCGTACCGACGCGAACCGACCGCACGGACCGCGTCGGCGCCGCCCTCGCTACCTGCCCCAGATCCTCCGGTACGCCTGGCGGTAGCCCACCGGGTCCCAGGAGGTCGCTCCGCCGCTGTTGGCGGCCGTGGTGATGTGGACCGGGGCGACGTAGCCACTGGCCGGCCGGTGGGAGAAGGCGCGGTTGAACTCGTCGACGATCTGCCAGCCCTGCTCGGTGAGGGGCTCGGGGACGGTGGCGGCCTGGAACTGCCTGCTGTCGATGCGCTGGAAGGCCGAGGGGTCGCCGTCGCCCGCGGCGATGTTGTACGGGGCGCCGTTGCCGGGCCTGCCGGCCGCGCGCAGGGCGGGCGCGGCGTCGGCGAAGTACAGGTCGTTGATGGCGACGGAGTGCGTCCACCGGCCCTGGAAGCGGGCGAGGAGGGCGGAGACCGCCTGGGGGGTGCGGCTGCTCGCGTCCGGGATGGGGATGTTCTCGGAGGACAGCAGCCGCACGCCGAGGCAGCTGGCGAGGCCGTCCTTGATCAGTTGGGACTTGTTCCTGGCGAACGGGACGGAGTCGTCGGTGAAGACGACGACTCCGGCGTTGCCGTTGGAGTCCGCGATGACCCAGTCCGCGCTGAGCCGTGCGACGTCCTCGACGCTGGTGGTGATGTTGCTGAACAGCGGGGGGTTCGTGCTCGGCCCGGGGGCCGCGACCGCGTGCCAGCCGACGAGCGGGATGTGTGCCGCGGCGGCCTGCGTGACCTGCTGCGAGGTCAGACCCGGGTCGAAGCCGCCGATGACGATGCCCGAGGCTCGGAGGTTGACCGCCTGGCCGAACGCCGCCTGGGTGCCGGCGGGCGTGCCCTGCCCGTCGATCACCCGGACGCTCCAGCCGATGACCGTCGCGGCTTCGATGAGGCCCCTGGCCACACCCGCGACGCCGGGGTTGGTCATGGTCTGGGCGACGTAGACGATGGTCCGATCGGGAACCGCCCCGGGGCCGCTGGTGGGGCCGTTCCAGGGGGCGTCGACCTGCTCGGCCTGCTGGACGTCCGCCTTCGCCCTGGCGAGGGTGGCCGCCGGGCAACCGGCCCCCGACGGCCCTGGGACGGGGGCCCCGGTCCCGGTCGACGGGCCGCGCTGGCAGCCGTCCAGGGCGGTGCCCGCCGTCGCCAGCACGACTGCTGCCAGCACGGTCGCGGCACCGCGCTTCACGGCGTGTCCTGGGAGGAACCCGCGTCCGTCGACGGCGGCGTGAGCGGACCGCGGTTCCCGGCGGCACCGGCCCGCAGCCGACGGCGTGCGGAGTAGCCGGCCAGGCCGACGGCGAGCAGCAGCGTCGCGCCGTTGAACAGCGGCACGGCCCAGAAGTCGGCGCCGAGCTGCCCGATGCCGGCCAGACCGATGGCGAGGACGGCGACGGCGACCACGGTGCCCAGGGCGTTGGCGCGTCCGGGCTTGATCGCGGTGGAGCCGAGCAGCGCGCCGACGAACGCGGGCAACAGGTAGTCCAGGCCGACGCTCGGGTTGCCGATCTGCTGCTGCGCGGCGAGCAGGACCCCCGCGAAACCGACGACCAGGCCCGATCCGGCGAAGGCGTAGATGCTGTAGCGGCGGGTGGGGATTCCGACGAGTTCGGCGGCGCGCGGGTTGGAGCCGATGACGTACAGGTACCGGCCGAGCGGCAGCCGCTCCTGCAGCAGCCACAGGACGGCCGCGAGCGCGAGCACGTAGGAGGCGGACACCGGCAGCCCCAGGAACGTGGAGTCGTAGAGGTCGGTGAAGGCGACCGGCAGACCGCCGGTGCCGGGGAGGACCCGGGCGCCGCCGGTGATCCAGCCGGTGAAGGCGTACAGGATGCTGCCGGTGCCGAGCGTGGCGATGAAGGAGTCGATCCGCCCGAACTCGACGATGACACCGTTGAGGGCCCCGAAGGCCGCTCCGCCCAGGATCACGGCCAGGCACGCGAGCGGCCAGGGCCAGTCGCCGCCGACGATGAGCCGCAGCACCGCGACGTGCGCGAGACCGAGGCCGTAGCCGATGGACAGGTCGAAGTTGCCGGTGGCGATCGGGATCGTCGCACCGAGCGCGAGGATGGCGGGGATCGACTGGTTGGACAGGATCGAGGAGACGTTGTCGAGGGTGGGGAAGGTGTTCGGCCGCGCGACGGAGAAGATCAGGAACAGCAGAACGGCGAGGGCCGGCAGGCCGTAGCTGCCGATCAGGTGTCCGCGCCGGCGGCCCCGCGGGGATCGGCGGGAGGAGGGCTCGGTCATCGGCCTGTCGCACGCCGGTCGCCGTCACCGCCGGTGACAGGAGGCATGGCCGAGGCGGCGGCGGTGAGTTCGGTGACGGTGAGGGCCGCACCGGTCAGCTCGGCGGTCACGCTCCCGCGGACGAACACCAGGGCACGGTGGCACACGGTGGCGACCTCCTCGAAGTCGGTGGAGACGAGCAGGACCGCGAGGCCGTCGGCCAGCGCCCGGTCGAGCAGCCGGTAGAGCTCGGCCTTGGCGCCGACGTCGACGCTGGCGGTCGGCTCTTCGAGGATCAGCAGCCGCCGGTGCACCCCGAGCCACCGGCCGACCATGATCTTCTGCTGGTTCCCGCCGGACAGCGTGGCGATCGGCGCCTCGCTGTCGCGTGGGTGCACCGAGAACCGCTCGATCAGGGCGGCGGCCCGGGCCCGCTCGCGCCGGGGGCTGATCCGGTGCAGCGCCGACCGGCCGGTCAGCCGGGGGTTCGCCAGGAGGTTCTCACGGACCGTCAGTTCGGCGGCGCAGCCCTCCTCCTGGCGGTTGCCGGTGACCAGGCCGACGCCGGAGTCGACGGCACCGGCCACCGTGCGCGGGGCGTACAGTCGGCCGTCGAGCAGGGCCCGCCCGCCGAGGATCGGACGGGATCCGGCGAGGGCGCGGCCCAGGTCGAGGTGGCCGGCGCCGGTGAGGCCCACCATGCCGAGGATCTCGCCGGCGCGCAGCTCCAGGCTGACCGGCCCGGTGTTCGTGGTCCGCACCGCGTCGAGGCTCAGCACCACCGGGCCCTCGGTGGGGCTGACCGGAGCGGCCCGGTGGCTGACCGGTTCTCGGCCCACGATGTCGTGGACCAGGCGCCGACGGCTGTAACCGGCGAGCGGGCCGGCGCTGATCAGACGGCCGTCGCGCAGGACGGCGACGGTGTCGGCGACCTGGTGGACCTCGTCGAGCCGGTGGGTGACGTAGACGATGCCGTGCCCTCGGTCGCGCAGGGCGCGCAGCACGGCGAAGAGCCGGGCGCAGTCCGCGGCGGGGAGGCCGGCGGTCGGCTCGTCCAGGACGATGAGCTCCGCCCGCGTCGCCAGCGCGCGGGCGATGGCGACCAGCGAGCGCTCGGCGGGGGCGAGGTCGGCGATCCGCGCGTCGGCGTCGAGGTGTCCGGCGATCAGGGCGAGGGCGTCGGCGCAGCGCTCCCGGGTCCGCCGCCAGGAGATCAGCCCGTGACGGCGCGGGTAGCCGGCGACCAGGGCGATGTTCTCGGCGACGGTCATCCAGTCGACGAGACCGAGATCCTGGTGGATGAAGGCCATGCGACGGGCGGCGGCCTCGGTGCCGAGCGGGTGCCCGGCCACCGTCACCTCGCCCTGGTCCGCGTGGTGGATCCCGGCGAGTGTCCGGATGAGGGTGGACTTGCCGGCGCCGTTCGGACCGAGCAGGGCCAGGACACTGCCGCGGTGGATGTCGAGGTCGATCCCGGCCAACGCGGGAGTGCCGCCGAACCGCTTGCCGAGACCGCGGATGCGGACGAGTGGGCCGCTGCGCGCGGGTGGGCCGGCCAGGGGGTCGGGGGTGTGCATGGACCACCGTTCTTACCAGCTCGGCTCGGCCCCCATGGTGCTGACACGCCACGGCGGCCGTTGATGTCCGGAGGGCGGGTCATCCGATTTCGGGGATGTCGGCGAACTGGCTCTCGAAGAGGTCAGGGACGCCGTCGGACGCCTCCAGGGCGCATTCGGCCCAGATGACCTTGCCCCTGGCCGTGTAGCGGGTGCCCCAGGCCTGGGTGAGCTGGGCCACGAGGAACAGGCCGCGGCCGCCCTCGTCGGTGGTGGCCGCGTGGCGCAGGTGGGGGGCGGTGCTGCTGCCGTCGGAGACCTCGCAGATCAGGGCGCGGTCGTGGATCAGCCGGACCTGGATGGGCTCGATGCCGTAGCGGATGGCGTTGGTGACCAGCTCGCTGAGCAGCAGTTCGGTGACGAAGGCGGTCTCCTCCAGTCCCCAGTCGCTCAGGCGGCGAGCGGCGGCGGCGCGGATGTCGCCGACCCGGGCCGGGTCGGCGGGCAGGTCCCAGGTGGCGATCCGGCCCGGGTCGAGGGCGTGGGTGCGGGCGACGAGCAGCGTGACGTCGTCGGCCGGGTGCTCGGGCACCACGGCCTCCACGACCGTGCGGCAGATGTCCTCGGGCGAGCGGTTCGGGTGGGACAGGGCGGTGCGCAGGCGGTCGAGGGCCGCGTCGGGGTCGCGACGGTGGTCTTCGAGGAGTCCGTCGGAGTAGAGGACCAGCTGGCTGCCTTCGGGGAGGTGCAGTTCGGCGGTTTCGAACGGCAGGCCGCCCAGGCCGAGCGGGGGCCCGGCGGGGAGGTCGGGGACGGTGACCGTGCCGTCCGGGTGGACCACCGCGGGTGGCGGGTGACCGGCGCGGGCCAGCGTGCAGCGCTGCGAGGTCGGGTCGTAGACGGCGTACAGGCAGGACGCGCCGATGATGCCGTCGTTGCCGGTGGCGGGCTCCGCGCCGTCCTCGTCCCGGTCCAGGCGCCCCACGAGGTTGTCCAGGTGGGTGAGGAGTTCGTCGGGGGCGAGGTCCAGTTCGGCGAAGTTGTGCACAGCGGTGCGCAGGCGGCCCATGGTGGCGGCGGCGTGCAGTCCGCGGCCGACGACATCGCCGACGACCAGGGCGACCCGGGCACCGGAGAGGGGGATGACGTCGAACCAGTCCCCGCGCACCCCGGATTCGGCGGGCAGATAGCGGTGGGCGACCTCGATGGCGCTCTGCTCGGGCAGGCTGCGCGGGAGCAGGCTGCGCTGCAGGGCCAGGACCATGGCGTGTTCGCGGGTGTAGCGGCGGGCGTTGTCGATGCAGATGGCGGCGCGGGTGGCCAGCTCCTGGGCCAGCGAGCGGTCGTCGTCCCCGTAGGGGGCGGGGTTCCGGGCCCGGTAGAAGGCGGCGATGCCCAGCACGACGCCACGGGCCAGCAGCGGGACGGTGATGAGGGAATGGAGGTCGTACGCGAAGAGGTGCTCGACCACCTCGGGGTCCTGCGAGATCCAGCCGGAGGCCCTGTGCAGATCGGGTTCCAGCACCGGCTGCCCGCTGGCCAGGCAGCGACGGTGGGGCGTGGTGGGGCTGAGGTCGACCCGTCCGCCGACCGGGTAGAAGGGGCAGTCGGCGCGGATGCCGTGGACCACCGTGCGGTGCAGCTCGTTGACGGGGTCGGTGGGCTCCTCGCCGCGCAGGACGGTCTCGGGCAGGTCGATGGTGACGTAGTCGGCCAGCCGCGGGACGGCCATCTCGGCGAGTTCCCAGGCGGTTCGGGTCACGTTCAGGGTGGTGCCGATGCGGGTGCTGGCCTCGGACAGCAGCTCCAGGCGGCGGCGGGCCGCGACGGCGTACTGTCCCACGCCCGGCTCGCCCAGCAGCAGCAGCCTGGTGGCCGCGTCGGGCGCGGGGCCGAACGGCGCCTTGGCCCCGCGATCCGCTGCGCCGCCCTCGGGGTGCCGCGGCGGTGGGGCGGCGGCGGTCATGGCGGGCGCCGGGACGCCGGCCGGCCGACCGGTCTGGTCGGGGGCGGCGACCCGGGGCGGCGAGTCACCGTGCAGGATCGCCTCGATGACGAAGCCCTCCACCCCGCACTCGCTGGCCACCGGGCGGCTCAGCAGGGTGACCCGCCGGCCCTGGGAAAGGGGCACCTCGACTGCGGTGCGGCGGGCTGCGGAGATCAGCTCGGTGGCCATCTGTTCGAGCAGTGTCTGGTCGTGCCGGTCCAGCCCGCTTCGGGGCAGCTCGTCCATCCCGACCGGGCGCCCGTCCCCGGCCGCCTGGTCGGTCCGGGCACGGCGCCTGGAGTCGAGGTACGCGCGCAGCAGGGTGCGCTCCCGCGCCGAGCTCTGCGCCAGCAGGCGCCGCTCGATGGCGGTGGCGGCCTTGCGGATGAGGTCCGCCAACTGCGGGTCCGCGTAGGCGGGCGGATAGCCGAAGCAGAGGACGCCCTCGATCCGTCCGCTGAGGGGGTCGCGGACGGGAACCGCCGTACAGGCGCTCGACTGGCCGCGCTCGGCGAAGTGCTCGGCTCCCGAGATGTGGATGAGCCGCCGTTCCGTGAGCGCCAGCCCGATGCCGCTGGTCCCGCCGTACTGCTCGGCGAAGACGAAGCCCGGGACGCTCTGGATCGCGGGCAGCTGCCTGACCATGGACGCATCGCCGAAGCGGCGCTGCAGCACCGCCCCGTCCCCGTCGGTCAGAGCCACGTTCATCCGGCTGCCGGCGAATCTGGAGGCCAGCCGGTCCAGCACGGGCCTGGCCGCACGGACCAGCCGGCCGTCCAGATCGATGTCCGGCCGGTACGGGAGCTCGGCGCCGTCCGGGGAGATCCCCATCGACTGGCAGCGTTGCCAGGAGTTCAGGATCAGACTCCGCACGCCACCCTCGACCGGTTCACCGAGCATGAACCGCTCACGGGCCCGTACGGGGCCGATCCCCGCCTCATCCAAAGCTGTCATGGCCGCCACAGCGCTCACATTTCCGTGGAGCTGCACCCTTTCGATGCAATATTAGGACTTTGCCCGTTCTGCAGTGTTTGTCACCGGATCGCGCACGCTCCCCGAGCACGGTGGCGGTATCGCGACCGTCACCGGATCATCGGCAGAGCGGGGGCCGGGTTGAGGAGTGCCATGACCAGTGCCAACGGGCCGGCGATGACCCGCGACGAGTTCGACGCGCTTTTCCGGCAGCTGCGCCGCGACCATCTCCCCGAGCCGGTCGAAGCGGGGCGGCGGGTGGCGGCCGCCGGACTCGTACGCACGGGTGAGGTCGTCGCCATGGGGCGGCCGTGGGACAGCGTGCCGGGGCCCGACAACCGCAGGCCGGCGCTGCACCAGATGACCGAACTGGCGGACGTCACGGCCCCCGAGCCGACCGTGCACCGGGACTTCATCGCCTCCGACTACCACGGCAAGGCACAGACGCACCTGGACGCGCTCTGCCACATCGCGTACGGCGGACTGCTCTTCGCGGGAGTGCGGGCGCGGGAGGTGTTCTCCTCGCAAGGTGCCGCCTACGGCGCGGTGACCGACCTGCTGCCCGGGCTGGTGGGGCGAGGAGTCCTGCTGGACGTGCCACGCCTGCGCGGCACGGCCTGGCTGGAGCCGGGAGAGGCGATCGGCGGCTCGGAGCTGCTGGTCTGCGCCGAGCAACAGGGCAGCCCGCTCCGCCCCCAGGACATCCTCCTGGTCCGCACGGGCCACCTCGCCCGACGGCGGCGGCTGGGCGCGTGGGACCCGGACGACCTCAGCGCGGGACTGCACCCCGGCGCGATGCGCGTGCTGAGTGAGTCACAGGCCTCGGCACTGGGCAGCGACGGCGACAGCGACGTGCGCCCGAGCCCCGTCGACGGCGTCCACTCACCGGTCCACGTGCTGGCCATCACCGCCCTGGGCCTGTCGCTGATCGACAACCTGGACCTGGAGCCGCTGGCCGAGGCGTGCGCGCGCACCTCGCGATGGGAGTTCCTCCTCGTCGCCGCGCCCCTGAACATCCCCCGCGGCACCGGCTCCCCGGTCAATCCGCTCGCGGTCCTCTGAGCGCTCGCGGTCTTCTCGGCGGGGCCGGGAGCCGGCCGCGCTCCGGGCGGCACCGTCACCACTCGTCGTAGTCGCCGATCACCCGGAAGCTGCCCACGGCGCCGTCGCCACCGAACATGCTCCCGTGGGTGGTACGGGTCACCACGCCGTTGGTGGCGCCGTAGGGACCCACGGTGGTCACCGGAGAGCCGCCGTCACAGGAGAAGCCGCGGTAGACCTCGACGACCTTCCGGCTGTCGTTGAAGACGCTGAAGCTGGTGGAGCCCAGTCCGCTGGCAGCGGTGATGCATCCCTCGGAGTCGGCGGAGTAGGTACGTTCGTTGAAGTAGATCCTTCCCGCTTCCTCATGGCCGTGGCCGCGTCCGCGTCCGCCTTCATGGCGGTCGCCGCCCTCGCGCTTCTCCCCGTTCTCGCCACCGTCCTTCTCAGCGCCGCCCTTCTCGCCACCGTCCTTCTCAGCGCCGCCCTTCTCGGCGCCGTTCTGGCCGCCGTTCTGGCCGCCGCCGCCCGCGACAGCCGCGGCCGGGGCGGCTTGCTGGACGGGCTGGGCCGCCCGCTGAACGGACAGGGGCTCCGGGTCGACCTGTTCGACGGGCTGGACCACCTGCTGGACGGACGGGGGCGCCGAGGTGAATCCGGCGAGGGCATAGGTGATACCGGTGGTTGCGAGGGCCGCCGCGCCTATTCCGGCAGCGGCCACGGCCAATGTGCGCCTGCGCATGTCAGTGTCTCTCTGTCTCACGGACGTCGGCCGGGTGACCGACCCGCGACGAACGTAACGAGAGCCCTTATGGACTGTCATGCCGGACATGTCCAAGGTGTGACACCATGAGTCCAACCAAGTGAAAATGCGGCAGATGTCGCATACCGGTGAGATATCCACGCCTCGCAGGGCCTCTTGCCCGTTGAGATCCGTTCTGCGTGGGCGGCGACACCGGAGCGGCTACGGTCGGTAAGTCAGTTACCACGCATTGCCCACACAACTGCGCTCACCGACCCCCAGGAGCACAGTGGGGACATGGAAGTCCGAGCACGCGCGGCCCGCCACCAGCAGCGCGGACAACGGAGCTGGGCGCTGCTGCTGATCCCGCTCGCCCTCATCGCGGCGATCACCGTGGTCGATCTCCACTCCCCCACCAGCATCCACCTCGGCCCGCTCCTGGTGATCGCCCCCGCCCTCACCCCCTCGTTCGCCGGCCTGCGCCCGACCGCCCTCGTCGGAGCCCTGGCCATCGCCGCGCAGGTCCTCATCGCCTTCCTCCACGGCGGCCTCACCACCAGCAACCACATCGCGCAGATCACCGCGCTGACCGTCCTGTGCGTCCTGATCGTCATGTTCACCGCCATCCGCGAACACCGGGCCAGACAGCTCGCCCGGGCCCAGTCGGTCGCCGAAGCCGCCCAGCGCGCCCTGCTGCGCCCGCTGCCCGAACAGATCGGGCCGCTCCAGATCGCCACGATGTACCTCGCCGCCGAAGAGGAGGCACAGATCGGCGGCGACCTCTACACCGCCACCCGCACCGCGGGCGGCACCCGCATGGTCATCGGGGACGTCCGGGGCAAGGGCCTGGCCGCCGTCGGCGAGTCGGCCCTGCTGGTCAGCGCCTTCCGCCTCATCGCCGCACAGCACGACACCCTGGCGGACCTGGCGTCCACGCTCGACCACAACGTGGGGCGCTACCTCACCGACTTCGCGCAGGAGAGCGGCGAGATCGTCGAGCACTTCATCACCGCGATCCTCCTCGACCTGCCCGACGACGAGCCCGTCGCCCGCATGACCAACTGCGGACACCCGCCGCCCCTCCTGCTGCGCGACGGCCGCGCGCTGCCCGTCGACTCCGTGCCGGCCGCTCCACCCCTCGGCGTGCACGACCTCGGCGACGGCAGCTACCCGAGCGACGACTTCCCGTTCGAAAGGGGCGACACGCTGCTGCTGTACACCGACGGGGTCACCGAGGCACGCGACGAATCCGGCGAGTTCTACCCGCTCGCCGATCGCGCCGCCCACTGGACCAGGTGCTCCCCCGAGGCTCTCGTCAACCACATCCGCCGCGACCTCCTCGCCCACGTCGGCGACCGCCTCAACGACGACGCCGCCGTCATCGCCATCCGGCGCGCCGAACCCACCGTCGCCCACGCCGCCGAGCACGGCGAGCACTGTGGGAACCCGCCCCCTCCGGGAGAGTGATCCACCGCCGAACCGGCAGGTCGGTGCCGGCGGCCGTACGCGGCTGAGATCCGGCCGACGAGCACGGCGAACGCCGTGCCGAGGGCCTCGTGCGGTTCGCCCGCCGTCGAACGCCGATCAGCGGACCGGACGAGGCCCCGGCACGTCGGTCTCCCGTCATCCCGTCCCGGTGGTGAGCACCATGCGGAAGCGGGCGCTGCCGGAGAGCATCCTCCGGTACGCCTCGTCGGCCTGGCCGAGCGGCGCGGTCTCGATCATCGGGCGGATGCCCCGCAGGGCACTGAACGCCATGGTGTCCTGGACGTCCTGCGCGGTGCCGGACGGGTGGCCGCGAACGGTCCGGCCGCGCATGAGCAGCTGGACCGGGGTGATCCGCAGCGGCTCGCTGTCCGCGCCGATGACCACCAGTTCACCCCGGTGGGACAGCCCGTCCACGGTCGCCGAGATGGCGGCGGAGTTCGCGGCGGTGGCCAGGACGACCCTGGCGCCACCGAGGGACTGCAGCGCGTCCGCGACGGGCGTGCCGGCCGTACTGTCGATGTAGTGGTGCGCGCCGAGCTGCTTGGCGAAGTCGGCCTTGTCGGCGCCGCGGGCGATGGCCACGGTCTCGAAGCCCATGGCGGCCGCGTACTGCACACCCAGGTGGCCGAGGCCGCCGATGCCGAGTACCGCGACGAGGTCGCCCGGCCGTGCGGAGCTCGTCCGCAGCCCGTTGTACGTGGTCACCCCGGCGCAGGCCATCGGCGCGGCGTCGGCGGCCGCCAGCGTGTCGGGGATCCGGGCCAGCGCGTCGACCGGCACCACCGCCGCCTCGGCGAAACCACCGTCGTACGCCCAGCCGGGGACCTTCAGGTTCAGGCACAGGACGAAGTCGCCCTGCCGACAGGGGGCACAGTGCCCGCAGCTGCCGCCGAACCAGCCCACCGCCACCCGGTCGCCCACCTGCCAACCGGTGCCCTGCGTCCCCTCGCCGAGCTCGTCGATGCGCCCGGCGATCTCGTGCCCGGGGACCAGCGGGAACCGGACGCCCGGCAGCGCGGCGTTCACGAACATGGCGTCGCTGTGGCAGATCCCGCAGGCCTCCACGGCGACCCGTACATGACCGGGGCCCGGCCGCGGCACCTCACGCTCGACGATCTCGAACGACCCGCCGACGTCGGCCACCTGTGCCACTCGATAGGTACTCATCCGGATTCCTCCCGCTGCACCGGTACGACCACCCCTCGGAACCAGCAGACCAGCTCCGGCCCGAAGACGCTCGCCGAGCCCGGACCCGGAGCGCGCCATCGGCCGCGCCCCCGGTGGCGCGGAGGACCCGCGCGCCCCGGCGCACGAAAACGACTCGTCCCTGCGCGTGTACGCCTTGGTCCGTCCGGGTGTCATGGCCTGGACTACCGCTTCCCGGCAGGGGAAGCTTCTGTCGCATGTCACTGAGGGTGACTGCGGGTGCTGCGCCCTGACTGTGGGTGAGCCGCCCCGATGCGTCGAGTCCAGGGACGGAACCCATGCGAACGAGGATCACCAGGCACCTGGAGGCCGCCTTCCCCGAGCTGGCCGTCGGTGTGAAGGCCGCGCCTGGACGCCGGCCGGTCCTGCCACCGGAGTTCAACTGGCGCGACTACACCGTGCTACTGCTGCACGTGGCCGCGGAGATCGAGCACTCGCTGATGGTGCAGTACCTCTTCGCCGCGTACTCGCTGGGCGGACCGCAGGTCCCCGAGCACCTGCGCGCGGACGTGCGGCGCTGGCAGGAGGTCGTCCTCGGCATCGCCAAGGAGGAGATGGGCCACCTGCTCACCGTGCAGAACCTCCTGGTCGCGCTCGGCGGCCCGGTCCACCTCAGCCGGGAGGACTATCCGTGGGGCACGGACTTCTACCCGTTCCCGTTCACGCTCCGGCGGCTCACCTCGGAGACCCTCGCCCGGTACATCTGCGCCGAGAGCCCGCCCAACTGGACCGGCGAGGAGGCCGAGCGGATCCGGCAGCTGGCCGCCGGCAAGCAGGGCGTGCCGGTGAACCGCGTGGGCGCCCTCTACGACCGGCTGACCGACATCCTGGGAGACCGCGGCCGGATCCCGGACGCCGCCTTCCAGGCCGAAACCCTTCCCTACCAGGCCTCCTGGAACGAGTGGGGCCGCGGCTACACCCTTGGTGAACGCGGTCGGGACGCCGGCAACGTGCCCGAGACCCAGTCCCCCGACCTGCTGATCGTCGGCGTCTCCTCGCGCGACTCCGCCCTGAACGCGCTGAAGCTCATCGGCGAGCAGGGCGAGGCGTTCCCCCCGCTCCAGGCCCCCGTCCCGGCGCCCGACAGCGCGGCCGGCACGGGCCCGGGGGAACTCTCCCACTTCTTCCGCTTCCTGACGATCTTCCGCGAACTGGAGCGGCTCGACCCTTCCGACCAGGACGCCGTCGCACGGCCGGTCGCCGAGAACCCGCGCACCGACCACCGGCTCAACGAGGAGACCCTGGCCCTGACGCACGCGCTGGCCCTCGCACCCGACCAGCCGCGCCCCGAGGTCGCCCCCATCACCCACCCCGAGGCCGCCCGCTGGGGCCACCTGTTCAACCTGCGCTACCGCATGCTGCTGACCGACGTCGCGCACGCCTTCCGCCTGATCGGCCCGCTCGACAACGGCACCGCCCTGACCGCGCGCGGATCGCTGATCCACCGGACCTTCGGCGAGATGTACAACCTCCGGGCCGTCGCCGGGATGCTGCTCCAACTCCCGCTCGACCACGAGGGGTCCACCGGTCTGCTGGCCGGCCCGCCGTTCGAGATGCCGTACACGCTGGACCTCCCGGCGGGCGACCGTAACCGCTGGCTGCTCCAGCGCGACCTCACCGAGGCCTCGCTGCGCGCCGTCGACGCCCTGCTGCGGACGACGCTGACGACCGAGGGCGAGGCGTACCTGCGCGCGCTGCGCGAGACCGACGTCCAGGCACGGGACTTCGTCGACCGCGTCCTGGCCGAGCGCTGAACGACCCCGGGGGAGCGACCAACCACCTACGAGGAGAGAGCGTGGCCATCAAGGAACTCCGGGTTCTCCCGCCCCTGGCGATCGGCCGTCTCGGCGCGGCCGCCCGGCCGATGGACAACTACGAAGCGCTGGCGGACCCGCGCCGCCCGCTGGCGCCCCGACAGCTGCGACCGGCCCCGACCTTCGAGGTGGATCCGGACAGCGGCGCCATCACGTCGTACGAGGCCCCGTCCGAGCTGCGGTTCACCGAGAACGGCGACGTCCGGCCGGTCGCTCCGTTCCTGGAGGTCTGGGCGCTGACCTCGGAGCCCGGCCGGGAGGACGTGCTGGAGCCGCTGACCCTCGACCTGCTGGCCCGGCACGGGCTCGGCCCCGAGGACGTGCACTGGACGGTGCACGTGGGCAATCACAAGATCCACCGCCGGACCGGCGACGAGAACGACCGGATCGACGCGCAGGCCGGCCCGTTCCACGACCACGAGATGCACCCGCTGAACGGCACCTGCCCGAACTTCTGGGAAGGCCGGGAACTCCCACTCGGGCACGTCCGGTACCTCAGGCCCACCCCCGAGTTCCCCGGGATCCGGCTGCGCTTCACCCCCGCCGCCGGCCGCGTCTACGGCTCCGGCAAGGAGGAGCAGCCGACGCCCGACCCGAACGTGACGGCGTTCCTGTACGACGCCAACCGGGGCACCTGGCTCGGCTACCACGACGACACCTCCAGCCCCCGGGTGACCAACCCCTCCCAGATCTACGCCGGGTCCTCCGACCAGGACGGCAACTGGGTCAGCAAGGGCTATCTGGACGACGAGTGCGACGGCCTGGTCAGGGCGGAACTCACCGTCGACGGAACCCTGTTGAGCGCCTACGGCCGGATCGGCGCCGGCCCGCCGGCCTACGCCCCGGACAGCTTCCCGGTCCGCGCCGTCGCGGACGAGCTGGAGCAGGCCATGTTCGGACCCACCGTCACCGCCGACGAGGTCTCCCTGGCGGCCGCCGAGGAGGTGGTCCGGCGCGCCTTCGACACCGTCCGGCTGATGAACACGGCCGTCCTGAACGGCAACACGGTGAACGGCCAGGTCCGTGGCGCCTCCACCATGGTCGCCCAGGACACCAACGACACCGGCCGCCTGTACGAGCCGATCATGGCTCCGTCGCTGGTCGACCGCACCGCGCTGCTGAACCTGCACCAGCAGGTGCTCACCGGCCTGCGCAGCGGCACGGCACCGTGGTTCGCCGATGTGCTGCGCGACTTCGACGACGCCGGCGACCTGTCCGACAAAGGACGGCGCAAGATGCCGGCCCTGATGCGCGGCGCGGACGGTCGCTCCCTCGCGCTGACCCGCCGCCAGGTCGACCTCGTCCGCAAGGTCGCCCAGCGCGCGATCTTCACCGACAACGGGCCCGCCGGCGACGCCACTTCGGCCGCCGCCTCCGAGGAGCAGGGATGACAGAGCCCCGACCGATCACCTCGATCCAGCCGACGAACCTCTCGGCCCAGCTGCACTACCGGGCGCCCGGCAATCCACCCAGCACCCTGCCGGCCGCAGCCATCTCCAACGCCTTCCCCGGCCTCGAATTCGACTTCCGCAACATCTGGCGCCGGATCTTCGAGGGCATCGAGCTGCACGAGGCGGACAACCTGGTGGTCCGGGCCGACCCGGACCACCAGGTCCTCGAAGGCTGCCGGCTGCTCCGGGTGGCCGGTGAACCGGTGGTCGGCAGCCTGGTCGGCCCGCAGTTGCCTCGGGGGGCGTCCGGCCCGCTCACCTCGGCCGCCAACCCCGACGGTGTGACGATGCTGGAGTGGTCCAACTCCCTCGCCAAGGTCCTGGACGACCATGCCGGTCGCCCGGTGACCTGCGAGTTCACCATGCAGCCGAGCGACAACCCGGTCGGCATCCCGGACGACCCCACCAAGCTGCGCTCGGTCGACCTGGTCGTCCGCCCGTTGTTCGCCGTCAGCGAGGCGGCGCAGGACCGGCTGGCAGTGATCGACGAGCAGCTGGTGCAGCCCGGCGACCTCACCCGCAGCCTCTGCTCGCCCTGGCAGAACGACTACCGCGAGTGCGCCTGCTACTACTGGGCGGCCAGTCGGCCCGACTACGTCAACGTGGACGTGGACGAGCAGGGCGTCAGCGTCGGCAACCACTGGCTCTCGGTGCACCGCGAGCCCAGGGAGTACGTGCTCGACAACGGCCGGGACACCCGCCTCCTGACGTACGACGACCTCTTCCGGGAGTGGCAGCAGCACCTGCGGTTCATCGTCGGTGGCCGGGACTACCCGGACCACCGCTGACCATCCGGACCATCCGGACCATCTCTGGCGAGGCCCATCCGATGAATCCCTCCCCCACCGGATCCGCGACCCGCGGACCCGCCCGCGAGCTGTTCGAGCTGTCCACCCCGGCCAGCCCCGACCTCCACCTGCTGCGTACCGAGGTCGGCCGGCACGCCCTCGTGGTCAACGGCAGCCGCCTGTTCGACCTCGACGCGGACAGCTACCGGGCCCTCGACCGCGCCCGGCAGGCCGGTGACGGCCCCGAACTCTCCCGGCTGATGTCCGAACTAGGGCTGGACGCACCGCAGTTGATCGACGACCGGCCGCCCGTCGAGCCACCGGTACGCGCCCTGTCGCTCTCGGTGGCGCAGAAGTGCAACCTCGGCTGCACCTACTGCTACGCCCAGCAGGGCAGCTTCGGCCAGACACCCACCAGTATGCCGGTCGAGACCGCGCTCGCCGCGGTCGAGCTGCTCTTCCGTGCCGCCGCACCGGGCGAGCGGGTGAACCTCTCCTTCCTCGGCGGCGAGCCGCTGCTCAACCGGCCGGTCGTGCACGCCGCCACCGAGCACGCGGCCCGGCTCGCGGCGGAGCACGACGTGCCGGCCACCTTCTCGATCACCACCAACGGCACCACGGTGACGGCCGCGGACGCCGACTTCTTCGAACGGCACGGCTTCGCGGTGACGGTGAGCCTGGACGGCACCCAGCAGGTGCACGACTCGCTGCGCCCGTACCGGGGCGGACAGGGCAGCTTCCGGAAGGTGATCGCCAATGTGGCCCCGCTGCTGGCGGCGCAGCGCCGGATGCAGGTCTCCGCCCGGGTGACGGTGACTCCGCACAACCTCGCCCTGCGGGACACCCTGGATGCCTTCGTCCAACTCGGCTTCCACAGCGTCGGCTTCTCGCCGCTGCTGAACTCCCCGACCGGTCGCGGCGAACTGACCTCCGCCGACCTCGAAGTGATGTTGGATCAGATGGTCGCCTGCGGTGAGGAGTTCGAACGGCAGGTGGTCGCCGGCCACCGCTACCCGTTCGCCAACCTGGTCAACGCGCTGCGCGAACTCCACCGGGGCACCCACCGCCCGTACCCCTGCGGCGCCGGCGCCGGGTACCTGGGCGTCTCGGCGGAGGGCGAGCTCGCCGCCTGCCACCGCTTCGTGGGCGATGCCCGGGGCGCGATGGGCAGCCTCGACCGGGGCGTGGACCGCGACCGCCAACTGGCCTGGCTGAGCGAGCGGCATGTGCACCGCCAGGAACCGTGCCGCTCGTGCTGGGCGCGCTACCTGTGCGGCGGCGGCTGCCACCACGAGGTGATCGACCGCGGCCGCCCCGCCTGTCAGTACATCCGCGGCTGGCTGCACTACGCCCTGGGCGCGTACCACCGCCTGCTCGCCCGGAGGCCCGACTGGTTCCTCCCCGGGCCGGCCACCGGGACACCGGTGTGAGCGAGCGGAGCGAGCTCACCCTTGAGGGGTGCGCGTGGGCGAATGCCTCCGCCGAGCGAAGCGAGGCGGGCGCATGAGCGTCGGGGCGCACCCCTCAACGATCGACACCGAGATCTGTGTCCTCGGCGCCGGACCGGCGGGGGCCCTGTGCGCCCGGCGGCTGGGCGAACTCGGCCACCGGGTCCTGCTCGTGGAGCGGCATCCGTTCCCGCGCCCGCACGTCGGCGAGGCGCTGACGCCGGCCGTCTGGCCGCTGCTGGACAGCCTCGGGCTGCTGCCCGCCGTACGCGGCGCGGGCTTCCTCACCCCCACCTGGTCGAGCGTGCGCTGGGCGGACGAGCAGGTGCGTCGGGTTCGCCTGCCGGCCGGTACGTGCGGACTCACGGTCTGCCGCGGACGATTCGACCAACTCCTGCTGGACACCGCCCGAGCCGCCGGCGTCACGGTGCTCCAACCCGCCCGCGCCCACCGGCCCGACCGCCGCGCCGAGGGATGGGAGGTGCCCGTCACGACGCCCGACGGGGCCCGGCTCCTGCGCGCCCGGTTCCTGGTCGATGCCACCGGGCGGTCGCGGATCCTCGGCGGGCGCGTGACGCGCACCGGCCCGCGGACCGTCGCGCTGTACGCGGCCTGGCAGGTCGAGACCCGGCCCAGCCCGCCGACCTGCCTGGAGGCCGGGCCGCACGGCTGGCTGTGGGGCACGCCCCTGCCGAACGGGGCCTACCGGGCCATGGCCTTCACCGACCCGGAACAGCTGCACCGGTCCGGCGTCCGCCGCTCCTCCCTCGCCGGCTTCCTGCGAAGCCTGCTGGACGGCTCCGAACTGCTGCGCGGACTCGCGGGAGAGCGGCCCGCGAGCGCGGTGGCGGTCTGCGACGCGACCGGCTACCACGACCCCGACCCCGTTGCCGAGGACCGCATCAGCCTGGGCGAGGCGGCCTTCGCCCTCGACCCGCTCTCCTCCTCCGGAGTGGACAAGGCCCTGCAGACCGCCATGGCCGGGGCGGTCACCGTGCACACCCTGCTCGACCCGGGCGGCGACCGGAAGGCCGCGCTGGCCTACTACCGCGACAGCCAGCTCTCCTCGGTCGAACAGCACGCACGCTGGACCGGCGGCCACTACGCGGAACACCTCCCGCACCGGGGCAACAGCTTCTGGCGCCGACGCGCCCGGCCGCTCCCCGCCCCCGGGCCGGCCGCCTCGCCCGCGCCCCGCACGAGCCTGGCCGCGCTGATGCACCGGCGGGTCCGGCTGGCACCGGCCGGTCGGCTGACGAGCACCCCCTGCGTGGTGGGTGACCAGGTGGCGCTCCGACCCGCGCTCACCCACCCCGCGCTGCCCCAGCCGGTGGCCTACCTCGGTGGGCACGCACTCGCCCCACTGGCGGAAGCCCTGCGCGGCGAACACACACTCGCCGAGGCCCTACGGGCCTGGGGCCGCACCCTGCCGGCCGAGCAGGCCCTGGCCGTCGCCGCCTGGCTGTACGAACGGGACCTGCTGGTGCTCCAGCCGTGACCGGCACAAGGGGCGCCTCCCATCGTGGTGACGCCACGCGAGGTCGGCCGGGCCGCCAGAATGCCGTGGCCGGCACCCCGGGGACGGCGTCAACGGCGGGAACGGTGAAGGAGGTCCACGCCGGCGCCCACGAGTCCGCCCAGCGCCACGGCGGGAATGATCGACGCCGTCCAGGGCCCGCCCGCCAGCACGCCCGAGACCACCACCAGCGCGAAGACAGCCGCGGCGACCGCCCGGGCCGCGGTGGATCGGGGCAGTAGCGGTACCGGATCCCCGTTCCGTCGGCGCCGATTCACCTTGACAGCTAGCAGAACCGCCGCGACCTCGAGGAGCGGCGGCGCCAAGTCGTGGGTCATACGAACGGACGCTACGCGAAAGTCGTCAGGATGTCATGGGCGGTGGGCAGTTGGTCGAGTCGCCCCGGGTCGCCGGTTCGCAGGGGGGTGGTGCGGCACGGGCAGGCGTCGATCCGCGCGGGGCGCCGGGCCGTCACGAAGGCCTCGGGGAGCCCGTCGATGAGTTCGTGCGGTGTCGCGCCGTCCGTCATGCACATCATGAGACAACTCGGCCGGCCGGGTGGATCCGGTACGCCGTCCGGCGGGGACTCGGGTCGAGGGGAACAGAACCGGTCACCGCCTGGTTGGGGCAGGTCGACGAGCTTGTGGCACTCCCGGAACGAGGGCTTTCCCATGAAGATCGGCATCATCGGCGCGGGCAACATCGGCGGCAACCTGACCCGGCGGCTGACCGCGCTCGGGCACGAGGTCTCGGTGGCCAACTCCCGCGGCCCGGAGTCGCTCAAGGCACTGGTCGAGGAGACCGGCGCGACGGCGGTGACGGCAGCCGAGGCGGCGAAGGGCGCGCAGGTCGTGGTGGTCACCGTCCCGCTGAAGAGCGTGCCGGCCCTGCCCGCCGGGCTGCTGGACAGCGCGGCCGAGGGCGTGGCGGTGATCGACACCGGCAACTACTACCCGCAGCAGCGCGACGGCCGGATCGACGCGATCGAGGACGGCGGGCTGACCGAGAGCCGCTGGACGGAGCAGCACCTCGGCCACCGGGTGGTGAAGGCCTTCAACGGCACCTACGCCCAGGACCTGCTGGAGCGCCCCCGCCCGGCGGGCGACCCGGAGCGCCTCGCCGTGCCGGTCGCCTCCGACGACGAGGCGGCCAAGCGTGTGGTGCGGGCGCTGATCGACGAGTTGGGCTTCGACACGGTGGACGCCGGCGGGATCGACGACTCCTGGCGCCAGCAGCCCGGCACCCCGGTGTACGGGCTGCGCGAGGGCGTCGCGGCGGTTACCCGGGCGCTCGCCGAGGCCTCCCCGGAGCGCCCGGCGGCCCACCGGGCGTAGCCGGCGGGGCACGACCGAACGGTGTGACCGGCAGGGCGTCACGGGCCCGGGTCGGCCTCTCCCCGGAGCGGGGAGAGGCCGACCCGGGTGGCGCGCTCAGTTGATGCTGACCGCGGTGTCGTCGAGGACGAAGGAGGTCGAGTAGTACGCGTTCTCGTAGCCGGTGAACTTCAGGGTGACGCTCTGGCCCGCGTACGCCGACAGGTCGAAGGTGTGCTGGGCGTAGCCGGTGTTGGCGTCGAGGTTGGAGTAGGTGGCGAGCGTCCCGAGCACGGTTCCCGAGCTGTTCAGGACCTGCGCCTTGAGGGTGTGGTAGGCGGTGGTCGTGCTGGGGTCGGTGGTGTCGACGTGCAGCCAGAAGCTCAGCTGGTACGACGAGCAGCCGCTCGGCAGGGTGACCGCCTGGGCCAGGGTGTCCGTGTGGCTGTAGCCGTAGCCGTCCAGCCAGGCGTCCCAACTGCCGGTGTGCGGAGGCTCATTGGTCTTGTTGCTGATGACTCCGCTGGTGGCCGTCCAGGGTGCGGCGGTGCCGGTCTCGAAGCCGGGGTTGCCGAGCAGTTGCTGCGGTGGGCAGCCGCCGGGCCTGGCGCTCGCCTCGGTGCTCTGCGCACCCTCGCCGATCGAGTTCACGGCGCTGACCTTGTAGTAGTAGGTCTGGCCGTTGGTGAGCCCGGTGTCCGTACAGCTGAGCACGACGCCGAGGGCGGAGCAACCGCCCGTGGTGAGCTGGGTCTCGCCGCCGCTCGCCGTTCCCCGGTAGACCCGGTAGGCATTGATGTCGACGCCGCCGTTGCTGGTGGGGGCCGTCCAGTTCAGGGTGGCCTGTCCGTTTCCGGCGGTGGCGGTCAGGCCGGTGGGGGCGCCCGGGGCCGTCCCGGCGATGGGTGAGGCCGTGACGCTGACGGTCGAGGTGGCGGTCTTGGCGGGCGTGGAGGCGTCCGTGACGGTGAGGGTCGCGGTGTACGTCCCGGCGGCGCCGTAGCTGTGGCTCGGGTTCTGCGCGGTACCGGCTGCCGAGCCGTCACCGAAGTCCCAGCTGTACGAGTACGGCGGGCTGCCGCCGGTGGCGGTGCCGGTGAAGGCGACGTTCAGCGGGACCTGGCCGGAGGTCGGGGTGCCCGAGGCACTGGCCGCCAGTGGGTTGCCGACGGCGCTGACCGTGAGGGTGACGGACGAGGTGGCGGTCTTGGCGGGCGTGGAGGCGTCCGTGACGGTGAGGGTCGCGGTGTACGTCCCGGCGGCGCCGTAGCTGTGGCTCGGGTTCTGCGCGGTACTGGCCGCCGAGCCGTCACCGAAGTCCCAGCTGTAACCGTAGGGGGCGGTGCCGCCGCTTCCGGAGCCGGTGAAGGCGACGTTCAACGGCGCGTTGCCGGTCGTCGGTGTGCCGGTGGCGGTGGCCGAGAGCGGGGTGGAGCCCTGGATCCAGAGGTCTTCCAGGGGGTCGCCGAGGCCGCCCTGGTCCGCGGTGGTCATGGGGAACGTCGCCAGGCCGATGTTGTCGTTCGGGTCGATGACGCCCGGGTGGACGTTCTGCATCGTGCGCTCCATCGCGGCCAGCACGTTGTCGGTGGTGTACGCGACGTGGGTGACGTAGCCCTGCTTCATGTACTTCGGCGAGGCGACGATGACGGTCGGCACCCGGTAGGTGTTGCTGACGTGGTCCGGGCCGTTGCTGCCGTTCTGGGTGTCGTCCTCGGTGACCACGATCACCGTGTTGTCCTGGTAGGCCGCGTTGCCCATCAGGAAGTCGGTGATCTGCTTGGTGACGGCGTCGTTCTTCGGGATGTCCTGGTACGTGCCCGGGTGGTCGTTGAACAGTTCGACGTACGAGTACGTCGGTAGGCCGTTCGCGGTGACGAAGTTCTCGTAGTCGGTGGCGACGGTCTGGTCGTCGTCGTTCTGCCCGCAGCAGGTGTAGTGGTTGTAGTTGAGCTCCTCGGGGATGCTGGTGCCGGGGCGGTTGACCGGCAGTGCCTCGACGGCGTTGGTGGCCGGGTTGAGCCAGTAGCCGCTGCCGGTGCTGAGCATCCAGTAGAAGTCGCCGTTCATGATGAACGGGTAGCCGCCGTTGGGACCCTTGAGGAAGCGGTCGAACTGGGTGCCGGTCGCGGCGGGGTAGGACTGCTGCCGCGAACTGGACGCCGACTGGCCGGAGAAGAGCCACCAGTGGTTGGGCCCGCTGGGCGGCTGGGTGCCCGTGCTGTACGCGTCCATCAGCGCGTAGTTCTTGGCCAGGGTGTGCAGGTTGGGCGTCGAGCTGATGTGGTTGGTGCTCTGCACCTGCCCGTTGCAGCCGGCCTGCACGGTGGTGGCGCAGTCGCCGAGGTAGTCGTCGAAGGTGTGGTTCTCCCGGTAGAGGACCACGAAGTGGGTGAAGGGCGGGAAGTACGGCGCGAGCGGGTTGACCGCCTGGGTCGGCGAACTGACCGTCGCCACCGCGTCCTTGGCCGTCCTGCCCTTCGGCTGGTTGGTGATGTGGAAGTTCCCCGGCTGCGGGAACTTGGCGAACTCGACGCCGGGAGCGGCGAAGGCGGCGCCGGTGCAGTCGTAGTCGTCGGGCTTGTAGGACTGGGGTCTCTGCCCCTCGGGCAGGTCCGTCGCGTCGTCCGGGTCGTCGCCCGGGTTCCAGTTCTTCAGCGAGCAGGAGCCGACGCCGCTCGCCGGATGCGGTCCGGCGACTCCGCTCGGGCTCAGCACTGTTACTCCCAGTGCCAGCACGACTGCCACCGTGCCGGCGATCCGTGTCTTCCACCTCATACCGAAACTCCTCCAGCAGAGTCCGCGTGTGGTGCACGACACCCCCCGGCCGTATGGTCGCGACGGACCGACCGCCCGGCAAGGGTCGCGGCACAACGCGCGTAGAAATAAAGCGGATCGACGCCAGGCGTTCGGCCGCCGTTGACGGCGAGGCCGCTGCGGCTCCGCCCTGGCGGGGCCGGGTACCGACCGTCGGTCGGCGCACGTCCGGGCGCCGGCGGCCTCGTCGGCGACGTCCGCGAGGAGCGTCGGGAAGACGTCGGCCGGCGGGGTGAGCGAGGTCTCGGCCGCCCGCTTTCTTAAGCGGTTCTTACGAACTCGCCTCCCAGCTCGTCGGCTTGACGGGCCGTGGACGAAGCACCCGGACAGCCGTTCACCCGAACGGGTTTCGGGCGGACCGCCGGAGCACCGTGCGCGAGAACGGATGTCGATCCGACGTCCGACGAGCCATTGAGGCCGGGCCACTCCCATGCCTACACTCGCGCCCGTCCGTGACCTTGCGTCCCGGAGCCCCCACGTACCCGGGCCGTTCGATCCGACCCGGGTTCCTCGCCGATGTCCCCCAACCAACCCTCGTGGAGGACTACTTGAAGGCTCGAACCATACGCCGCATGCTCCTGGCGGGGGTGAGCAGCCTGGCCCTCGCGGCCTCCGGCGCGCTCGCCGTCCCGGCAGCCGTCAGCGCCGTGGCCGCCGACTACCCGGTGGCCCATCCCACGGTCGCCGACTTCGCCCAGGTGTCGACCGGCGCCACTCCCCCCACTCAGACGCAGTGCGCGAGTGCGGGCCGCCGCTGCTTCAGCCCGCAGGCGATCCGGGCCGCCTACAACCTGGGCCCGCTGTACGCCAACGGCTATGACGGCCGCGGCCAGACGATCGCCATCTTCGACTCGTACGGCAGCGACACCATGGCGCACGACCTGCACGTCTTCGACCAGGCGTTCGGCGTCAACGCGCTGTGCGGCGAGGAGGGCGTGACCTGCCAGCCGGGCATGCCGACCTTCAGCGAGCTGCACGTCCAGGGTTCGCCGGGCACCACCGCGCCGCCGCCCACCAGCCACGGCACGGGCCAGGAGAACAAGGCCGCCTGGGCGCTCGAAGTCGCGCTCGACGTCGAGACCGCGCACGCGATGGCCCCGGGTGCCAACATCCTGCTGGTCTCCACGCCCACCGCGGAGACGCTCGGCACTCAGGGCTTCCCCGCCCTGATGAACGCCGAACAGTACGTCGTCGACCACCACTTGGCGAACGTCATCTCGCAGTCCTTCGCCTCCGCCGAGGGGGCGTTCGGCAGCCCCCAGTCGATCGAGCCCCTGCGGCACGCCTTCAAGTCGGCGGCCCTCAACGGCGTCACGGTGCTCGGCTCCTCCGGCGACAACGGCACGGCCGGCTCGGAGAAGACCCCGGTGAAGTCGGGCGGCACCACCCTCCCGTACCCGTCGGTCGAGTGGCCGGCCTCCGACCCGCTGGTGACCGGCGTCGGCGGCACGTACCTGTGCACCGACCCCAACGCGACCGGCGGCCGGACCGTGGACAGCACCGACAACCCGGGCAATTGCCAGGCCAACCCCGGTGCGGGTGAGGTCGGTTGGACCAACGCGGGCGGCGGTTTCAGCCAGGTCTTCGACAAGCCCGCCTACCAGTCGGCGCTGCCCGCCGGCTCGACCCCGATCGGCGCCAAGCGCGGCGTGCCGGACGTGGCCCTGCAGGCCGCCCCCGGCACCGGCGCGCTGGTCTACCTGTCGCTGCCGCCGGACGGCTCCTCGGGCCTCAACTGCGGTGGCACGCCGTGCAGCACGGGCTGGTACGACATCGGCGGCACCTCGCTGTCCTGCCCGCAGTGGGCCGGCCTGGTCTCGATCGCGGACCAGATCAACGGCGGCGGCCTCGGCCAGATCAACCCGGCCCTGTACAAGCTGAGCACCGACCCGGCGAAGTACGCGGCCGACTTCAACGACGTCACCCTCGGCAACAACACCGCCGACCCGACGGTGCCGGGCTACCCCGCCACCACCGGCTGGGACCCGATCACCGGTCTCGGCACGCCCAACGCGGCGAACCTGCTGCCCGACCTGGTCAGCGCCGCCCACACCGGGTGAGTCCCCTGGACTGACCGCACTTCGCCCCGTCGAGCCGTTGCCCGACGGGGCGAAGTCGTGCGTGCGCGGCCGGTCAACCCGAACTCCCCCGCACCACCAGCTCGCAGGCCAACTCCACCCCCGCCGTCGGCGCCGGCTGCCCGCGCACCTGGTCGAGCAGCCGCCCCACCAACGCGACGGCGATCGCCTGCAGCGGCAGCCGGACCGAGGTCAGCGCCGGATGGAGATGGCGACAGAGCGGCGTGTCGTGGAAGCCGGTGACCGCGACCCCGCCCGGCCCGACCGTCAGCCCCTCCGCCCGCACCGCCTCGTACACGTCCAGCGCCAGCAGGTCGCTGCCCGCCACGACGGCGGTCGGCCGGTCGGGCCCGCGCAGCAGCGCCCGTACCGCCGCGGTCGCCGGGCCCGCGGCCACGAGGGCGGACAGCCCCAGCCGACGGGCCTCCGCGAGGAAGCCCGCCCGCCGCGCCGCCATCCAGGGCAGGTCCTCGGAAGCCCCGAGGTAGCCGATCCTCCGGTGGCCGAGCGCGGCGAGGTGGCGCACGACGGCGGCCATCGCGGCGTCGTTGGCGACGTCCACCCAGTGCTGCGGCTCACCGGGACCCGTCCGGCCGAAGGTGACGAACGGGACGCCGAGCCGGGCGACGTGCCCGACCCGGGCGTCCTCGCGGACCACGTCCGCCAGAACCAGCCCGTCGACCTGGCGGGCCGCCACCAGCTCGTCGAGGGCGGGCGACGGATCCGCCGTGGGCGGGACGGGCCGGAACAGCAGCACCCGCTGTCCCTGGGCCCCGGCCGCGTCGACCAGGGCCTCCAGGAAGCCGGCCATCAGCGGGTTGGGGTCGAAGGGGTCGTCCACCGGGGCGAGGTAGCCGATGGTGCGCCGGGCGCCGCTGCGCAGCGAGCGGGCCGACTGGTCGGGCTGGTAGCCGAGTCCGCGGATCGCCGCGGTCACCCGCGCCAGCGTCGCCGGGCGGACCCGGTGGGGGGCGTTGAGCGCGTTGGAGACGGTCTGCCGGGACACCCCGGCCGCGCGGGCGACCTCCTCGATGGTGGTGGCGCCGCGCCGCGGTCGGCGTGGTCCCTCGGGCATGCCGTCCTCCAGGCCGGTGATCGGGGTGGTCAGGGGCGGCGCAGCGTCAGCAGCCCGCCGCGGGGTACGGGGATCCCCTGCACCCGGTCGAGCTCGACCTCGCCCTGCCGGACGATACGCCCCCGGGCGTCCTGCACGGTGACCGCGGCCGTCCCGCTGACGCCGGTCAGCCGGACGTCCGGGTCGGCGTCGGCGTTGGCCACCATGAGGGTGCGCCAGCCCGTCCCCGAGGCGTCCACCGGCAGGGCCGCGTAGCGGGCCACCACGACGGTCCCGGCGCCGAGGGCGGTGACCATCGGGTACCCGAGGTCCGGGCGGGCCGGGCGCAGCTCGCCGAGCTGCAGGGTGTCGAGGTGGGCGCGGAAGACGCCCAGCCAGAAGGCGATCGTCTCCCGCTGGGCGGTGCTCTGCGCGGCGAGGTCGACGGAAATCTGCGGCACCGAGAACAGCACGTTGATCAGGTGGCAGGCGATCTGCTCCGGCGGCTCGGCCGGGTGCCACATCAGCATGTCGGAGTGGACCGGGACGGGTCCGGCGGCGAGCCGCAGATCGACGGTGCGCTTCCGGTTCACCTGCGGGCCGAGTGGGCAGTCGGTCGCGCGGATCATGGTGACGTAGGGCCACAGGCCCGGGCTGACGTACGGCTGGCGGTGCTCGACCATCGCCTCGGGGTCGGCGGCGGTGATCCGGCCGCGGATGGCGGCGAGCAGGCGCTCCACGCCCTCGTCCACGTCCGCGCAGTCCGCCTCCGGGCCGGCGGCGGGGGGCTCGGCGCGGACGAACGAGTCGACGAAGTCGACCTTGAGGCCGTCCATGCCCCACTCCTCGACGGCGCGGGCGAGCCGCGCGGTGAGGAAGTCGCGGACCTCGGGATAGCGCGGGTCGGCGACGATCGCGCCCAGGTGCGCGACGTCGGCGAGGGCGTAGCGTCCGAGCTTCTGGTACGCGGCGCTGTCCTTGCCGATGAACGGCAGTGCGTACCAGAGCAGGTAGCGCACGCCGAGCTCGTGCACCCGGCGGACGTGGGCGGCGGTGTCGGGCAGTGAAACCGGCTCCCAGTCACCGCAGTGGGCATAGCCGCGGGTGCGGTCGGCGGTCATCCAGCCGTCGTCCACGATGATCACGTCCAGGCCGAGCTGTTTGCCGAGCGCGGCCTGGGTCTCGACACGCTCGGGCGTGATGTCCTGGTGCATCGAGTACCAGGTGGAGTAGGCGGGGCGGCGGGCGGCGTCGGGGATGTCGACGGTGCGGCCGCTGCCCCACCAGACGGCGAGGTCGGCCAGGCAACGGGCGAAGTGCCGCCCCGAGGTGTCGATCCGTACGGTGAGCCGGCCCTCGGCCTGGGCCCAGAACCGGAACTCGCCGGTCTCCTCGACCACTCCGGCTCCGACCAGCACGTCGGGGGGCTCGGCGGCGAAGGCGCACAGCGCGACGTCCCCGGTGCCGACCAGCGCGGCGATCGGCGCGCCGGCCGCGAGGCCGGTACGGCGCGGGGCGCTCCACGCGGCGGGCAGCCAGCCGGTGCCGCGCGGCTCGGGGGTCCAGAAGGCCGTGGCGTCCACGCAGGGGACCCGCCACTCGATCCGCACGTCCCCCGGGCTCTCGGCGCTCACCTCGACCACTCCGTCGGCGACCGCGCAAACGGTGGCCGCGCCGCTCGCCTTCAGGTCCAGGCCCTGCGCGGACAGCGGGCGCAGGCCGCCGGCGACGGTGGGGGCGTGCGGTTCCCAGATGTCGTTCAAGGTCTCGGACATGCTCAGCCTTTCGTGGCGCCGGCCAGCAGGCCGGAGATGAACTGCCGCTGGAGGACCAGGAAGAGGACCATCATCGGCAGGGTGGACAGCGCGGTGCCGGAGAGGATCGCGCCGTAGTCGGTGGTGCTCTTGTTGCCGTACAGGGTCGCGAGGGCCACCGGCAGGGTGTGCATGTCCGGGCTGCGCAGGGCGATCAGCGGCCAGGCGAACTGGTTCCAGGAGCCCAGGAACAGGAAGATCGAGAGGGCCGCCAGGACCGGCCGCATGACCGGGACGACGACGCTCCACAGCACCCGGAACTCGCCGGCGCCGTCGACCCGGGCGGCGTCGAGCAGTTCGTCCGGCAGGCCGCTCAGCGACTGGCGCATCAGGAAGATCGCGAAGGGCACGCACAGGCCGGGCAGGATGATCGCCTGGTAGGAGTCGAGCAGCCCGAAGCTCATCATCATCTTGAACAGCGGTACCAGCATGACCTGTTCGGGCACCACGAGGGTGGAGAGCAGCAGCGCGAAGAGCAGGGTGCGGCCGCGGAAGCGGAACTTGGCGAAGGCGTAGCCGGCGAGCAGCGCGACGATCAGCGCGCCGGCCGTCTGGACTCCGGCCACCAGCAGCGAGTTTCCGATCACCCGGAGCAGCCCGATCCGGTGCTGGAGCCGGTCCAGGTTGTCGCCGAGGTGGCCCCCGGGGAGCAGTGCGGGCGGCCAGTCGAAGATGTCGGTGTCCTTCCGGGTGGTGGCGATCACCAGCCAGTAGAACGGGCCGACGGACAGGCCGGTGACGGCGGCGAGGAGGAAGGTCAGCGGCCAGCCGCGCAGTTTCCTGAGGTTCATCTGTCCTTGTCCCCCATCAGGCGCATCTGGACCGCGCCGAGCACGGACACCAGCAGGGTGAGCGCGTAGGCGATGGCGGAGGCGTAGCCGAAGTCGAAGTACCGGAAGCCGTTCTGGTACAGGTACATGGACACGGTCAGGGTGGCGTTGTCCGGGCCGCCGCCGGTCAACACGTACGGCTCGTCGAAGAGTTGGAGCGTGCCGATGGTGGACAGCACGACGGTGAACAGCAGCACCGGACGCAGCGCGGGGACGGTGACGGCGGTGAAGCGGCGGATCGGTCCGGCGCCGTCGACCATCGCGGCCTCGTACAGCTCCCGGGGGATGGACTGCAGACCGGCCAGGTAGATGACGGCGTTGTAGCCGGTGTAGTGCCAGGTCATCACCAGGACGACCGACATCCGAGCCCAGAACGGCTGGCCGAGCCAGTCGACGGTGGGCAGGCCGACCGCGTCGAGCAGCCAGTTGACCGCGCCGTCGTCGGTCCTGAGCAGGAAGGCGAACATCACGCCGGTGGCGACCAGGCCGGTGACGGCGGGCATGAAGACGCCGAGTCGCCACACGGCGCGCCAGCGCACCAGGGCGGAGTTGATGCCGACGGCCATCAGCAGGGCCAGGCCGAGCATCAGCGGGACCTGCACGACGAGGATCTCGCCGGTGTTGCGCAGTGCCGTCCAGAACAGCGGATCGTCCAGCAGGCGGCGGCAGTTGGCGAGTCCGGCGGCGCGGGTGGCGGTGCCGGATCCGGTGGTGAAGGAGAGCAGCAGCGAGTCGACGATCGGGTAGGCCTTGAACACGCCGAAGGTGACCAGGGCGGGGGCGATCAGCAGGTACGGCAGGGCGGCGCGGCGCCACTGGGGACGGCGGCGGGTCCGTGCGGCTTTCTCGGCGAGGACGACGGGTTGGGCGGCGGCGGTCATGCGATGCCGCGTCCGGTCTGCTGGGCGAGCTGCTTGGCGGCGTCCTGGAGGACGGCGGCGGGGTCGCCGCCCTTGAGGAAGACCTTGGTCTGGGCGTCGCCGGCGAGCTTGAGGGCACGGGCGTAGTCACCGGAGTAGTTGGTCGGGTCGCCGCCGTCGACGGCCAGGTCGGCGAAGGTCCTCAGGACGGGCTGGCCGCCGAAGTACGGGTGGGGCGCGGCGTACATCGGGCCGGTGTAGGCCGCGGTGAGCGCGGGGAAGACGCCGCCGGCCTCGAACATGCTGTTGACGGAGTCGGGGCGGGTGAGCGCGTACTCGACGAACTTCCAGGCGGCGCGGCGGCGCGGGCTGGCGGCGGAGACGGCCAGGTGGGTGGAGTTGACCAGGGCGGTGCGCTTGCCGCCCGGGGTGACGGCCGGGGGCTTGGCGAGGCGCCAGTTGCCGGTCTGGTCGGCGAACTTGGACTCCAGGTAGTGCGCGGCCCAGGCGGGCGTCGGGGCGACGGCGAGCTTGCCCGCCTTCATCGCGGTGGCCCAGCCCTGGTCGCCGGGGGCGTCGGCGATCAGTCCGGCGTCCTCCAGGCGCTTGACGGTGGTGAGGGCGCGCACGCACGGCTCGGAGGCGAGGGTGATCCTGCCCTGGAGGTCGAAGTAGAACGCGCCCTGGAGCTGCATGAGGGACTGCAGGAAGTCCAGGTCGGGGGCCGGGTTGGCGGCCTTGCTGATGCCGATGAGGGAGATGCCCGGGTTGGCTGCCTTGAACCGGTCGGCGACGGCGATCAGGTCGTCCCAGGTGGCGAGGGTGGTGGGGTCGATGCCCGCCTTGTCGAAGTAGTCCTTGCGGTAGAAGAAGCCGAGCGGGTTGACCTCCCAGGGCATTGCGTAGACGTGGCCGTCCTTGCCGGTGACGACGGGCCACAGGCCCTTGGCGAACGTGTCCTTGTGCGCGTCGGCGCCGTAGGCGGAGAGGTCGGCGAGGCCGCCGGGGAACTTCTCCAGGTAGCCGGGCAGGTAGTCGCAGCCGATGTGCAGGACGTCGCCGAGGCCCTGGCCGCCGGCCGCGAGGCCGACGGTGATCTTGTCCCAGATGGCCGGGTTGCCGATGTCCTGCACGTCGACCTTGATGCCGGGGTTGTCCTTCTCGAAGGCCGGGACGACTCCACGCAGGGCGGCGGCGGCCGTGGCCCAGGACCAGACGGTGACGGTGCCGGTGTCGGCGTCCCCGCCCGAGCCGCCGCCCGAGCCGGAGCTGCCGCAGGCCGCGAGGGTGCCGCCGGCGGCCAGGGCCAGCAGACCGGCTCCGGAGGTGCGGAGCAGGTCTCGACGGGAAAGGTGTGACATTGCATTCCTCTCTGTGGGGCAGCGCAGGGGGCGAGGGAGACAAGGGGGCCCTGCGGGGCGTTCGCTTTGAACGTTCAAACACACAAAACAAACCAGAACCCAACAGGTTCACACGAGCGGGAGCCAGCAAACGCCCGCCCGCCGCACGCCGTCAACCCCCGCGCACGCGGCGAGCGAGCTCCGAGACCGATCCGTTACCAGCCCTGCTCGGCACCCGGACGGCCGAGGAAGCCTCCAATGACGGCGGGGGGGGGGCCGCCCCAGGGGGGCCCCCGCCCGGGGCCGGGTGGGGGTGGTAAGCGGGCGTGGGGGGGCGGGCCCAGAGGCCGGGGGGCGGGGGGGGGATGTGGT
>NZ_JBICZB010000053.1:6535-8479 GCF_043201815.1 Kitasatospora sp. NPDC048296 | reverse complement strand
CCACCCACCCCACCCCCCCCCCCCCCCCCGCCCCCCCCCCGCCCCCCGCCCCCCCCCCCCCCCCCCCCCCCCCCCCCCCCCCCCCCCCCCCCCCCGCGGGTCCGGGTCGGTTGGTCTACCAGTGCTCGTGGCGCTCGCAGCGCTCGTCGTGCTCGTGGCGCTTGATCTTGGTGGGGTCGGTGGCGATGTGACTGGCGATATCACCGCCGCCGAGGACGGTGGCGACGTTGGTGACATCGCGCGGGGCGGCGCAGGAGACGTCGACCGTCAGGGTGATGGGCGGGTAGCCGAACCCGGCGGCAAGGACGTCGCTACGGGTGCAGGTGAGGTTGATCAGGGTGCAGTTCCATCCCGCGCCACTGATGCTGTCGGCCCTGAGCCCGTCGGGAAGGGTGTCGTACACGGTGACCGTGGTGCCGTCGGTCGCGCCGGGTCCGGCGTTGCCGACGGTGATGGTGTAGGTGCCGTCCCGCCCCTGGGTGAAGTGCCCGGTGTGGGTCTTGGTGATGGTCAAGGACAGTTCCACCCTGTAGGAGATGGTCACCTGGCCGTTTTTGTTCGCCGTTCCGATCGTCGAGGCCTCGTAGGCCGTCCCGGTGCCCGTCGGGGTGGTGAAGCTGCTGCCTCCGCCGCCTCCGCCGCCACCCGCGCGGCCGAAGCCACTGGCGCCGTTGGTGGAGGCGCCGCCCCCGCCGCCGGCGTAGTACCCGCCGCCGCCTCCTCCACCGGCCCCGGCGGCCACGCAGTTGCCACCGGTGTTGTTGCCGCCGGTGCCGCCGGTGCCGACCGTGGTGCCCGTGAAGCTGTTTCCCGGGCTACCTGCGGTGGGCATACAGCCTCCGGTGGGGGTGCCTGCCGGACCACCGCTGCCCACGGTCATGGTGCTGGTGCTGCCACCCTGCCCGCCGGATCCCGGCGAACCATCGCCGCCGAACGCTCCGGTGGTGCCGGCGGTGGCGTCCGGTGTGCCGCCGTTGCCGCCGTTGCCCCCCGCGACCGTGCCGGCGAAGGGGGCGCCGCCGTCGGCGCCGCCGCCGCCGGCGACGACGAGGAGGTCGGTGCCGGTGCTGACGCTGGACGCCCCGCCTCCTCCGGAACCTCTCCGGAACTGGCCCGTAGGTTGACTTGAGGTGCCGCCCGGGGCGCCGCCGTTGTATCCACCGGTGCCGGTTCCGTTGCAGCCGGCGGTGCCGGTGCCGCCGACGTTGACGGTGTAGGTCGTCGGGACGCTGGTAACCGGCAGTGTGGTGACGACGCGCGCCCCCGTCCCCCCGCTCCCGGTGAAGCCGCAGGGGGTGCCGGCGTTGTCGGCGCCGCCGGCGCCGTCCGCGGTGATGGTGACGACCGCGTTCGCGGGGACGGCGAGGGTCTGCGGGGTCCCGGTGAAGCCGAAGGTGACCGATGGGTCAGTCCCTCGTGCCTGCACCTGTGCGGTGGCCGGCTTGGCTCCCACCTGTGCGGCGGTCGCGGGCATCAGTCCCGTGCCGGACAGAGCCACGCACAGTCCCGCTACGACCCCTGCCCGCCGCCACTGCTCACGAGTGCGGACGCCTGCGTGGGTTCGGCTTCGCTCTGCCTCCACTCCAGAGGGGGGTTGTTGCTCCGGGGTGTGGTGTCTGGTCACTGATGTCTCCTGACGTCCTGACGTGAGGTGAGGCCGCTTCCAGCCGTGCGGCAGCGCGGCGGGCCGCAGCAGAGCCGCTCACTCATTGTCATGAAACGTGTCCGAAAAATGGTGAGGCGTGGCGGTTCGGGATGCCGGATCATGCATTTAACCAACGGATCGTCACAGCGACCAGGCGCTCCCCCGACCTGCCTCCGACGGCACCGGCCTGGGGGGGGGGGGGGGGGGGGGGGGCCGGGGGGGCCCCCCCCCCCCCGCCCCCCCCCACGGCGACGGGGGGGCTAATTTTTTTGAGACCGGCGGTGGGGGGGTGGGGGGTG
>NZ_JBICZB010000053.1:0-6526 GCF_043201815.1 Kitasatospora sp. NPDC048296 | reverse complement strand
GCACCCCCCCCCCCCCCCCCCCCCCCGCCCCCCCGCGCCCGGGGGGGGGGGGGGGCGCCCCGCCCCCCCCCCCCCCCCCCCCCGCCACTGTCCCGTGCCACCGAACCTTGACCGTGTGCCATTGAACTTTGACCACTGCGCGGTTTGTGTCACTGAAGGTTGACCGCCCAGGTCAGTCGCCGCGTGTCGTGTCGGCGACCTGTACGGACGGTAGTTGGAACCACGGGATACGACCTTCCGACGCGGGACGGCCGCCAGGCGCTCAGCGGAACGAGCCAGGGAATTCTCGGGACTTCGCGGTACACCCGCCCGCCTGCCGCAACCAAGATCCGCGGGAACTCGTCCCACTGATGGCTCGAAGGCACCGAACGCCAGGGGGAAGCGATGGCCGCGGTCGAACCGCACAATCCGTACGCGGGAACAGCGCGGGGGCGCGCACCGGTTCGTCCGACCTCGAACCGGCGCCGGCAGGTCGTCGTTCTCGGTGTGGCCTGCGCCCTGCCGTCGTTGAGCTCGGCGGCCATCGGCAGCGCGGTCCAGCACTTCGACCCTGGGGACAGCGGGCGCACCCGCGCGATCGTGCACTTGGTGGTGACGCTCGTGGTCGTCGTACCCGCGTACTTCGTCAGTGTCCACGCACTGCAGCCGTCCGCCCCCCGGTGGTGCTGGCTGCTGGCACCCGCTCCGATGGCGCTCGACCTCGCCGCCACCCACGCTCTGGCCCTCCTGCTGCCTTTCCGCCCGGGCCTGCTGAGCGTGCTGGTGTTCGCCCTCCCGTCCTTCGCCCTGGCCGGCGCCGTGGTGCTGCGCTCACGCACCGCCCTGCTGGCGGCCGTCGGCACGCTGCTGGGCGTGTTCGTGCTCGCGTTCCCGCTGCGGGCGATGCAGCGGGAGGTGGGGGTCCAGGATCTGCTGCGCGGGGCCGGTATCCCGTCCCGGTCCCTGATGCGGCCGGTCCTCTCGCCGGATGTGCTGGTCACCGGGATCAGTTGGGATGGGCATCGGGCGGTCTTCGTACTCAGTGACCAGGCGGACCTGGCCAACAATGGCGGACTCAGCGACGGCTTCGACAAGGCCGCGGTCGAGACGGTCTCCCCGGGCTACAGCGACCCCTGCGGCCGCCCGATGCTGTCCGCGGACGGTGAGAACCTCACGACCAGCCCGTTCACCCCCTGCCGGCCGGAGCCGGGTGGCCTGTGGTCCGATGGAGCGAACCGATACGTCCTGCAGCGCGACGGCCTCACGATCACGCTGGCCACCATCGGCGGCGAGCTGAGCACCCTCGACGGGGGCCGCGAGGTACGCCAGGCCATCCTGGCAACCCATCCCGCCACCGAATCCGAACTGCGCTCCCTGGAGGGCTGGTTCCCCTCCAGCTGGCTGGGCTGCTTGCTGCTCTGACCACCTGGAGGCGGGACGGTGACATCCACCGTGTCCCGGGCACAGCGCACGGAGGCCCACTCGACGGTCCTGATCTGGGCGGTCAATCTTCGCTGACACAAACCACCACCCGTCAACCTTCGGTGGCAATCAGTCAAGGTTCGGTGGCAAGGGACAGCCACCTCCGTCCCGTCACGCAACGGCAGGTGTCATCACTCGTCTTTCAGAATCGTGTGGCGGGCCTTGTTCCAGGCCAGGGCGGCGGCGATGCCGTCCTGGAGGGTGTGGGCCGGAGTCCAGCCCAGCACGTCGCGGGCGCGGTCGATGGCCGGGTAGGCGCCGGCGTTGTCGCCGGGGCGCGCGCCGGTGAGGTGGTGGGCGAGCGGCTTGCCCGTGACGTCCTCGAAGGCCTTGATCAGCTCGAAGACCGTGGTGCCGTTGCCTGAGCCGAGGTTGACGGGCAGGTACCGGGGTCCGGCCTCGGGCACGACGGTGTCGAAGCGGCGTACGGCGGCGATGTGAGCGGCGGCCAGGTCCCAGACGTGGACGTAGTCGCGGATGCCGGAGCCGTCGCGGGTGGGCCAGTCGGTGCCGGTGACCGGGAACGACTCGCCGGCACGGTAGCGGTCGATCATGACGCCGAGGGCGTGGGTGGGCTTGGTGACCTGCAGGCCGGTGCGCAGCTTGGGGTCGGCGCCGATCGGATTGAAGTACCGCAGGGTGATGACGCGCAGCGGAGTTCCGCCGGTGATGTCCTCCAGCGCGCCTTCGAAGACGGCCTTGGTGCGCGCGTACGGGGACAGCGGCTTGAGCGGCGCGTCCTCGGTGATGGCCTGGCCGGAGTCGTAGATCGAGGCGGAGCCGGAGAACACGAGCCGGTGGCAGCCGTTGCGCAGCAGGTGGCCGACCAGGGCCAGGCCCTTGGTGACGTTGGCGTCGTAGTAGCCGAGCGGATCGGCGACGGATTCGGGGACGACGATGCGGGCGGCGCAGTTGATGGTGGCGTGGATGTCCGGGTGGTCGTGGAAGACGCGGTCGATCAGGGCACCGTCAGAGATGTCGCCCTGGTAGAGGGTGCGGCCGGTGGCGAACTCGGGGCGCCCGGTGGACAGGTCGTCCAGGAGGACGGGCTCGATGCCCTCGTCCAGGCAGGCGCTGGCGACGGTGGAACCGATGAATCCGGCGCCGCCGGTGATGAGAACCTTCATGCTCTCTCCCAAGTCGGTTGCTGTTCCCATGACACGAACTGTCGTCGAGGTTAACGAAACCCGCTTGTCGGCAGCGGAGTTCGAGATCAGCTACCCGATCGCCCGCCAACCCGCCGCCATGCCGCCCGTGTCGTGACCAGGCGCGGCACACATTCCGGGCAGCAAGGGCGGAGGGCGAGCGAAGCAACCGGGTCACCGGTTCACGCGAGCGGGTGTTCGGTGGCCCGCTGGAGCACTGCGCGCAGCAGCTCTTCGGCGTTGCCCGGGACGGCCGCCCAGAGCCGCATCTCGACGTGGGCGGCCTGGCGGCGGGGGCTGATGGCGCGGATCGGGCGGGAGAACTGGCCGTTGAGGCACCACCAGGTCTCCAACCGGGCCCAGGTGAGTCGCCGGGTCACTCGGGAGCCTCCGAGCGCAGGTAGATCGGATGGGCGGACTCGATGCCGATGTAGGCGATCGCACGCACCGCGCCGAACTCGACCAGCTGGTGGGCGATTCGGGCGGCAGAGGCCGGGGAGAAGTAGTCGGCGAGGTAGCCGGCCTGGTCATCATCCAGGGGGAGGCGGGCGAGGCTGGTGCGGACGGCGTCGAGGGCGTCGGCGAGCTTGGTGAAGGTGGCGGCCTTGGTGACGCCCTTGATCTCGACGGAGACGGGGAAGGGG
This sequence comes from Kitasatospora sp. NPDC048296, assembly GCF_043201815.1. Taxonomy (NCBI): domain Bacteria; kingdom Bacillati; phylum Actinomycetota; class Actinomycetes; order Kitasatosporales; family Streptomycetaceae; genus Kitasatospora; species Kitasatospora sp. NPDC048296. Next base: position 3,276 of record NZ_JBICZB010000053.1, on the reverse strand, counting down.
AGTTCGACGCTCACCGCACGCCTCCGATCAGGGCCCACATCGCCTTGCCGATGCCGCCCTCACGGGGGCGGCAGCCCCAGCTGGCGGCGAGCTGGGAGACGAGCCAGAGGCCTCGCCCGGCCTCGTCGTGGTCGGCGGCGGGGAGCGCGGTTGGCCGGTTCGGGTCGGCGTCGTGCACCTCGATGCGAAGCGCGCCGGGGTGGAGTTCGAACCGGAGGTAGATGAGCCGTCCGGGCGGGGTCTTGGCGTGGACGACGGCGTTGGTGACGAACTCGCTGAGCACCAACTCGCCGGTGTCGAGCAACGGTTCACCGGCAGGACGGCCGGCGACGAAGTCTCGGAGCCGCCCTCTGGCAACGGGGACGGACTTGTGGTGCCGGGGCAGCCAGCAGGAGTACTTCTCCAACGTTCCGGGCATGGCAGGGCCTCCTCCGGGTGTGGTGGGAAAGATCGCGATCCGAAGGGCGGCGGGAGGCAAAGGGATGCCCGAGCGATGAGCCACCAGGATCACGCTGTGTGGTGCATTGCACTACGCCAAGTAGCATGCACCCGCACCGGTACTCACCGCAACCAGCATTTCTGCATCAGTGCAGATTGACTTAGCCTGGATCAGACGCACCGTCACAAGGCAGACTGGGATGGGCTCAAGGAAGGAACACCGTGACTGACGAATCGAGGCCGACCGTGCGCGGCCGTCGTCTGGGCTCAGAGCTTCGCCGGCTTCGAGAATCGGCGAGCAAGACAACTGACGACGCTGCGGGTGCGCTCAAGTGTTCCCGCGCGAAGATCAGTCGGATAGAGACAGGCGTGGTGGGCATCCGGCGCCTGGACCTCGGCATCCTGCTGGACCTCTACGGTGTCACCGAGCCGCACGTCAGGGAGGCGCTCGAAACGCTCGCCCGGGAAAGCAAGAAGCGCGGCTGGTGGCACGACTACGGCGACACGATTCAGCCCGCCCACGCCGACTTCCTCGGTCTGGAAAGCGACGCGCGGTACATCCGGACCTGGCAACCTCTGGTCGTGCCAGGCCTGTTGCAAACCGAGGACTACGCCCGTGCGCTGCTTGAGGCAAATCCTGCCGCCGTCCGCCCGGAGCGCATCGATCAAGTGGTCAAGATCCGGATGGAGCGAAAGGCCATTCTGAACAAGCCTGACCCTGCTCGCTTTTGGGCGATCATCTGGGAACCCGCGCTCCGGTGCCCAGTTGGTGGAGCAGACGTGCGTCAGGCACAACTGCGCTACCTCGCCGAGGCAGCGCAACTCCCCAACGTCACCCTGCAAGTCGTACCGATCGGCCTCGGCGCAACCGCCGGGGCATGCGGCGGGTTCGTGATGTACGGGTTCACTGACTCCCCCGCGCCAGGGGCAGTGTTCGTGGAGACGCTGACGAATGGGCACTACCTGGAGCGCGAGGCGGAGCTCGACGGCTACGGACTCGTTTTCGAGTACCTACGGTCGTCGGCCCTGAACCCTTCCGAGTCCCTGGATATGATCACGTCTATCGCAACAGAGACATGAGTACGAGATCAGAAAATAGGTGAGCACATGGTCGTGCCAGAGATCTCCGCTCGGGGGTGGCGCAAGAGTTCCTACAGCGCACAGGCAAGCGAGTGCGTGGAGACGGGGCATGTCACCAGAGGTGGAATGGCCGTCCGGGACTCCAAGGACCCTGACGGCCCCGTGCTCGTCTTCCCGACCGACGCGTGGGCCGCGTTCGTCACCGCCGTCAAGACCGGCTACCTTCCCAGCGTCTGAACGCACCTGTGCGCGAGAAGTCGGCCCGGCCGACTTCTCGCACACAGGAGGGAGCGCGGCGGCGGCGGTGGTGCGGCGCCGACCCGGCTGACCGCCGTCCTGGCAGGATGGCCGCATGGAACGTGTGCTGGGAATCGGTGGGTACTTCCTGCGGGCCGCTGACCCGACGGCCCTGGGCGCGTGGTACCGCGACTGCCTGGGGCTGGACACCGACGAGTACGGCCTGTGCCGGCAGCAATCCGGGCCGACGGTGTTCGCGACCTTCGATACCGACACCGACTACTTCGGGTCCCGCGCCCAGCAGACCATGCTCAACTTCCGGGTCCGCGACCTGGATGCGATGCTCGCCCAACTGCGCGCCAAGGGAGCGGCCGTCGCCGAGGAGACCCAGGACATGGAGGGCGTCGGCCGGTTCGGCTGGGTCACCGACCCCGAGGGCAACCGCGTCGAGCTCTGGCAGCCCGTCTGATCGTGGCCTTGCGCGAGAAGTCGGCCGGGCCGACTTCTCGCGCAACCTCTGCGCTCAGAGCAGCCCGTCGGTGCTCTCGCACTTCAGGAAGCCGCTGGCCGTGCCCTTGGCACCCATCAGTTGAGCGACCGGCAGGTCGACCAGCTTGACGGTGTCCAGGGTGCGACTGGCCGTCTCGCCGACCGTGGTGTCCCCAGCCCAGGCGACGGCGTTGCTCTGGTCGTCACCATTGGTCAGGAGCAGATTCACCTTCCCGTCGCCGTCGAAGGTGACGATCAGGCCGCCCTGTGCGGAGCCGGCGCCGACGGGTGACGCGGTCAGGACCAGCTTGCTGGACGGGGACTTGCCCCCTATGCAGCCGCCCCCGCCGAACTGGAAGGTGCCGCCGCTCTCCCCCTTGATGGTCACGGAGTTGACACCGCCGACGGGGGCCGCGCCGCCGGATCCGGCCGGGGCCTTGGTGGGTGCGGCGGCGGCCGTCGTCGGCACGTCGGCGGGCGCCGGGGCGACGGCGCTTGAGGCGGGGGTGTCCGGTGCGGCGGCCTTCGCGGGGGACGGCGAGGAGGATCCGCAGGCCGTGAGCAGGAGGGCGGAGGTGCCGACGATCGCAGCGGAGTACACACGAGTCATTCGATTCATGGACAGAACGTAAGACTTCTGTGTGACAAAACGTCAGCCGATTGCACACAACTCTGTCCCGGTCCTCAGCAGCCCAGGGCAGCGAACTTGTCCTTGTGGGCGTCGGCGCCGTAGGCGGAGAGGCCGGCGAGGCCTCCGGGGGACTTCTCCAGGTAGCCGGGCAGGTAGTCGCAGCCGATGTGCAGCACGTCGACCTTGATGCCGGGTTGTCCTTCTCGAAGGCCGGGACGACTCCACGCAGGGCGGCGACCGATCCGTCATCAGCCCTGCTCGACACCCGGACGGCCGAGGAGGCCTCCAATGACGGCGGGGGGGGGGGCCCCCGGGGGGGGGCCCCCCCGGGGGGGGGGGGGGGGGGGTGGACATCGGGAGGGGCGGGCGGCCGCCCCGCGGGGGGGGGGGGGGGGTGTGGG
>NZ_JBICZB010000052.1:0-60938 GCF_043201815.1 Kitasatospora sp. NPDC048296 | reverse complement strand
CTCCCCCCCCCCGGCTGGCCCCCCCCGCGCGGGGGGGGTGACACCCCCCCGGCGCCCCAAATTTTCGCCAGGGCCCCCCCCCCCCCCCCCGGCCCGGGGGGCCCCCCCCCCCCCCCCCCGCCCCCCGCCACCGTCGTTCGGACGATCAGCCGGCGACCAGCGAGGAGGCGAAGTCGGCCAGTGCGGCGGTGACTTCGGCCGGCCGCTCCTGCTGGGTCCGGTGCCCGCAGTCGGGCAGGATCATCGTCCTGCGCAACTGCGGTGCCCACTGGCGCAGTTCGGCGTCCAGTCGGGCGTGGTCGGCGCCCTGGACGACGAAGTCGCGGTCGCCGGCCAGGTAGAGGGCCGAGACCTGGATCCGGGCCCGGTTCAGCGGTGCGGTGAGGTCCCGGTTGCGGTGCAGGTTCCGGTACCGGTTGAGGCCGCCGGTGAAGCCGGTCGCGGCCGGCGCCTCGGCGTAGACGGCGATGTCCTGCTCGGTCAGCCACCCGGGCAGCCGGTCCGGCTCCGGGCAGCGGTCGAGGAAGCCGCAGTCCGCTGCCGCCCCGGCCGACACCACCGGCACCACCACCCCGCCCGACAACAACGGCTGGGACTGACAGGTGGGTTATCCCTACCCCGGTTCGGTGGGCTGACCACGTGTCCGGCCCCGGCCGAACTGCTGTTGGCTGGAGGGCAGATGGTCGGTGCGGGGCGGCGCAGGTGCGCCGCCCCGCAGCGCCACCGCGAACCACCGGTGAAGGCCACCGGCCTTCCCGAGAACGAGGAGTGGAACGATCAATACCTCAAGCCGCACCGCCCGACGGTGCACCATGGCGACCGGCGACGGCGCGGTCGACCTCGCGGTGCCCTCGAGCACCGGCTACCGGATCGACGCCCACAGCAGCAGCTCCGCGCCGCAGATCGACCTGCCGAACTCCGACGGCGCGTCAGCCTCCCTCACCGTGGCCGCCTCCAACGGCGGCATCCACATCCACTGAGCGGGCGCCACCGCCCCACGCCGACGACCAACGTTGGAGAAGAACCATGCGCCACCCCTCCTCACCCCTGCGCGCCCCGTTCGGCAAGGCCGGCACCTGGGCCCTTGCGGGCGCCTCGGTCGCGGCCGCGGCCACCGCCTGGTGGGTGACCGACTCCGCGCCGTACCCCTACGCGCAGCACCGACTGCTCGACCTGCCACTGCCGTTCCTGTCCTGGGAGCGGCTGGCCGAGCAGCTCCAGCCGCTGCCGGGCGAGCGGATGCTGGAGATCGGTCCCGGCACCGGGCTGCAGTCGCTCCAGGTGGCGCCCCGGCTCGGCGCCGACGGCCGGCTGGACATCGTCGACATCCAGCAGGAGATGCTCGACCACGTGATGCGCCGGGCCGCCGGATCAGGCCTCGACACCATCGTCCCCACCCTGGCCGACGCACGCGAACTCCCCTTCGACGACGCCACGTTCGACGCCGCCTACCTGGTCACCGCGCTGGGCGAGATCCCGGACGTCCCCGCCGCCCTGAGCGAGCTGCGCCGGGTCCTCAAGCCGACCGGTCGCCTGGTCGTCGGCGAGTTCTTCGACCGCCACCAGATCCGCCCGGCGACCCTGGCCCGGCACGCCAACGCCGTCGGCCTGCACGTCATCCGGCAGTCCGGACCGGCCCTGGCCTACTTCGCGCTGCTGCGGCAGTGCACCTCGGGCTCCGACGGCCGGCCGCACGCCGGTGCCGCGGACCGGTGTGCGGCCACCATCGACTCCTGATCGGGACTGGAGGACCGTCGTGAACAATCCCGGCCTCCGGCGCGCGGCCGAGAGCGAGTGGGGCCTGCTCTACCGCCGGGCGCGCGCCCGACTGCGGGCCAGGGGCGCCGCCGCACTGACCCTCACCGTGGTCTCCAGCTGCCTGGTGCTGCTGTTCGCGGCGGTCGACGAGTTCCCGAGCGGGGCGGCCTTCGTTTCCCGGACAGGCGTGGTCCGGGCCACCGAGTCGTGGGACGTCGCGCTGCTGCGCTTCCCGATCTCGATATTCGTGCCGGCCCTGGGCCTGCCGGTCTGGGGGGCGCTGGCCCAGGTGTTCGTGGTCTTCGCGATCGCCGAGCTGACCCTCGGCCCGTGGCGCACGCTCGCCGTCGGGTACACCTGCTCGCTGGTGGGCACCTGCTACGCGCGCTTCGGGGTGTCCCGGCCGCCCGGCCACCTGCTCCACCTGCCCGCCGCATTCGCCCAGGTCCGGGACACCGGGCCGTCGGCGGCCGTGATCGGGCTGGGTCTGCTGGTCGCCTGGCGGTTCGGGGCGCGCTGGACCGCGCTGGGCGTGGTGCTGCTGACGGCCGCGATCACGGCGGTGGACCCGGAGTTGGCGGGTTACGAACACATGGCCGCGCTGGTGACCGCCGCCTTGCTGCTGCTCGCGGACGGGGTCGCCCGCAGACTGGCCGTCCGCGGTGCGCACGGCTCCGCCGCCGTGGCACCCCGGCCGCGGTGACCTGACCGGCGACCGGGGCGGCGACGCCCTCGCCCAGGTGGAGCACCCGCAGACCCTCGATCCGCCCGAAGTGCCGCTGCAGGACAGTGAGTTCTTTGGCGCGACCAGGGCCCGGACCGGTCGTACCGGTCCGGGCCCCTGCGTCGTGGGGTCAGCGTCCCAGGTTGGTGTCGGCCGGGATGGTGCCGAGGCGGCCGGCCTGGAAGTCCTCCATGGCCTGCTGGAGTTCGCGGTGGCTGTTCATCACGAACGGGCCGTACCAGGCGACGGGCTCGCGGATCGGCAGGCCGCCGAGGAGGACGACCTCGAAGTTGGCGCTGCGCGAGTCCTGGGCCTCGTCGGCGCGGATGGTGATCGAGTCGCCGTCGCCGAAGACGACGGCCTGTCCCATGTGGAACGGGCGGCGCTCCTGGCCGGCCGAGCCCGTGCCGGCCAGGCCGTAGGCGAGGGCGTTGAAGTCCGAGCGCCAGGGCAGGGTGACCTGGGCGCCGGGGTTGACCGAGGCGTGGATCATCGTGATCGGGGTGTGGGTGGCGCCCGGGCCCTGGTGGCCGTCGATCTCGCCGGCGATCACCCGCAGCAGCGCGCCGCCGTCCTCGGTGCTGAGCAGCTTGACGCTGCCGCCGCGGATGTCCTGGTACTTCGGGGCGATCATCTTGTCCGAGGCGGGCAGGTTGACCCACAGCTGGAGGCCGTGGAAGAGGCCGCCGGACATCACCAGCGACTCCGGCGGGGTCTCGATGTGCAGCAGGCCGGAGCCGGCGGTCATCCACTGGGTGTCGCCGTCGGTGATGGTGCCGCCGCCGCCGTGCGAGTCCTGGTGGATGAAGGTGCCGTCGATGATGTAGGTGACCGTCTCGAAGCCCCGGTGCGGGTGCCAGGGGGTGCCCTTGGGCTCGCCGGCCGCGTAGTCCACCTCGCCCATCTGGTCCATCATGATGAACGGGTCGAGGTACTTGGTGTTGATCTTGGCGAAGGCGCGGCGGACGGGGAAGCCCTCGCCCTCGTAGCCCTCGGGCGCGGTGGCCACGGTGCGGACGGGCCGGGCGCTCGCGACGGCCGGGTCCGGCGTGGTGACACGCGGAAGGGTCAGCGGGTTGTCGACGGTCACGGCGGGCATGTCGGCCTCCTTCGGGGGGTCTCTGGCCTACGTCCACGAGGATAGTTCAATGCTCAACAACAAGCAAGTTGAAAATTGAACTATGTAGTGACGGAAGAGCGGGCACCTCTCCAGGATGGGTCAGCGCCGCGCGTCGCGCACCGCGTGGGGCGGCTCGGCCGCCCGCGAGGCGGTGGCCGACGGCCGTGGAGCGGTCGTCAGCCGTACATCCGGCGCATGGTGAAGTCGACCATCTGCTCGACCGCCTTGGCGTCGAACACCATCCGGTGCTCGCCCTCCATGTCCAGCGCGAAGCCGTAGCCGGTCGGCAGCAGGTCCAGGACCTCGGCGCCGGTGACGGTGAAGTGCTTGGAGTCCTTGCCGGCGTAGCGGCGCAGCTCCTTGAGCGAGCTGAACATCGGGATCACCGGCGTCGGGGTGTTGTGCAGCGCGAGGAAGCCGGGGCGGTCGCCGCGCGGGCAGTGCACCTTCGAGGTGATGAAGATCGCCTGGAAGTCCTCGACCGCCATCGAGCCGGTGGTGAAGGCCCGGACGGCGTCCGCCAGCGACGGCGGGGAGGGTTCGGGGTACAGCGACTGCTGGGACGCCTGCCCCTGCGCGCCGTACGCGTCGGGTCCGGGCATGCCGCTCATGCCCGGCTGCGGACCCGCCTGCTGCTGGTAGGGGTCACCCGGGTATGCGTTCTGGTCATATCCGTACACACGGACAGGCTAGCGGGAGCGCACCCGCCCGCGCTGGCGCCGATCCTGACAAGGAGTGGTCGTCCCGGCTTGTGGGACGTGACCACGTTCATAGGTGATTCATCCCCGGGGGCTTGCCCAAGTTACCGCTGGGTAGCATCATGATGCCTACTGGTGGGTACGGGACGCCCGAAACGAGGCGGTCACCCGGAAGCGACGAACCGGAGAAAACAGGCCATGGGTCACTACAAGTCCAACCTGCGGGACGTGGAGTTCAACCTCTTCGAGGTGTTCGGTCGCGACCAGGTGTACGGCACCGGACCGTTCGCCGACATGGACGTCGAGACCGCGAAGAACATCCTGAGCGAGATCTCGCGCCTCGCCGAGAACGACCTCGCCGCGTCCTTCGTCGACGCCGACCGCAACCCGCCGGTCTTCGACCCGGAGACCAACACCGCCCCGATCCCGGCCACGTTCAAGAAGAGCTACCAGACCTTCATGGACGCCGAGTGGTGGCGCCTGGGCATCCCGGAGTCGATCGGCGGCCAGGTCACCCCGAACTCGCTGATCTGGGCCTTCGCCGAGCAGATCCTGGGCTCCAACCCGGCCATCTGGATGTACTCCTCCGGCCCGGCCTTCGCCGGCGTCATCGCCGAGGAGGGCACCGAGGAGCAGCTCGAGGTCGCCAAGCGGATGACCGACCGCCTGTGGGGCTCCACCATGGTCCTCACCGAGCCCGACGCGGGCTCCGACGTGGGCGCCGGCCGCACCAAGGCGATCAAGCAGGAGGACGGCTCCTGGCACATCGAGGGTGTGAAGCGCTTCATCACCTCGGGCGAGCACGACATGTCCGAGAACATCATCCACATGGTGCTGGCCCGCCCCGAGGGCGGTAAGCCGGGCACCAAGGGCCTGGGCCTGTTCATCGTCCCCAAGTTCGACTTCGACTGGGAGACCGGCGAGCTCGGCGAGCGCAACGGCGTCTACGCCACCAACGTCGAGCACAAGATGGGCCTCAAGGCCTCGAACACCTGCGAGATGACCTTCGGTGCCAAGCACCCGGCCAAGGGCTGGCTGCTCGGCGAGAAGGTCGACGGCATCCGCCAGATGTTCAAGATCATCGAGTTCGCCCGCATGATGGTCGGCACGAAGGCCATCGCCACCCTCTCCACCGGCTACCTGAACGCCCTGGAGTACGCCAAGGAGCGCGTGCAGGGCGCCGACATCTCGCAGTTCCTGGACAAGACCGCCCCGCGCGTCACCATCACCCACCACCCGGACGTGCGCCGCTCGCTGCTGACCCAGAAGGCCTACGCCGAGGGCATGCGCGCGCTGGTCCTGTTCACCGCGTCCACCCAGGACGACATGATGGCCGCGAAGCTGCGCGGCGAGCGCGACGAGGCCGCCGAGCGCCTCAACGACCTGCTCCTGCCGATCGTCAAGGGCTACGGCTCGGAGAAGTCCTACGAGCAGCTCGCCCAGTCCCTGCAGACCTTCGGTGGCTCCGGCTACCTGCAGGAGTACCCGATCGAGCAGTACATCCGCGACGCCAAGATCGACACCCTGTACGAGGGCACCACGGCGATCCAGGGTCAGGACTTCTTCTTCCGCAAGATCGTCAAGGACGGCGGCCAGGCGCTGACCGCCCTGAACGAGCAGATCCAGAAGTTCCTCGGCTCGGAGGAGGGCGGCGACGCCCTGGCCGCCGAGCGCAAGCTGCTCGCCACGGCCGCCGGTGACCTGGAGGCCATCATCGGCAAGCTGCTCGCCGACCTCTCCTCGGTCGAGCAGGACGTCAAGAACATGTACAAGGTGGGCCTCAACACCACCCGCCTGCTGATGGTCTCCGGCGACGTCGTGGTCGGCTGGCTGCTGCTGCGTCAGGCCGCGGTGGCCCTGGCCAAGCTGGAGGCCGGCGCCTCCGAGAAGGACGTGCCGTTCTACCAGGGCAAGGTCGCGGCGGCCCGCTTCTTCGCCAAGAACATCCTCCCGACCGTCGCTCCGCAGCGGGCGATCGCCGAGGGCATCGACAACGAGATCATGGAGCTGGCGGAGGAGGCCTTCTAGGCCGCACCCCCTTCTGACCGCCTGACGAAACCCTCACACCGAAGGGCCCGGCTGCCACCGGGCCCTTCGGTGTTGTCCGGGTGCTCCGCAGAGCCCCGGACGGTGGGGAGTTGGGCGCGTGCGGACCCCGGATGTGTCCGGGTTCCGCCCGGATGAGCTTCCGAATGCCATGTCCGTGTACGGGCATATGCTCAAGGTGCGAAGCCGACTCCCCATCCGGCTTCGGCCCTCCCTCGACCCAGGAGCAGTATGTCGACCGCCGCCCGACGGGCATTCTTCGACCGGACGCACACCGACGATCTGATCGCGTTCCTCGGCACTTCGCCGTCCCCGTACCACGCGGTCGCGAGCGCCGCCGAGCGCCTGGAGAAGGCGGGGTTCCGTCAGGTCGCCGAGACGGACGCCTGGGACGGGGCGGCCGGGGGGCGCTTCCTGATCCGCGCCGGCGCGCTGATCGCCTGGTACCTGCCGGAAGGGGCCGGCCCGGAGACGCCGTTCCGCATCGTCGGTACCCACACCGACTCGCCGAACCTGCGCGTCAAGCCGCTGCCGGACACCGGCTCGGCGGGCTGGCGGCAGGTCGCGGTGGAGATCTACGGCGGGGTGCCGCTGAACACCTGGCTCGACCGTGACCTCGGCCTGTCCGGCAGACTCGCGCTCAAGGACGGCAGCGCGCGGCTCGTCCAGCTGGACGAGCCGCTGCTGCGTGTCCCCCAGCTCGCCATCCATCTGGACCGCCAGGTCAACGACGGCATGAAGCTCGACCGGCAGCGCCACGTCACCCCGATCTGGGGCCTCGGCCCGGTGGACGAGGGCTCGCTGATCGGCTACGTCGCCGAGCGGGCCGGCCTGGCCGTCGAGGACGTGGTCGGCTGGGACCTCATGACCCACGACGTCCAGCCCGCCTCGTACCTGGGCCGCGACCGGGAGCTGCTGGCCGCCCCGCGACTGGACAACCTGCTGTCGGTGCACGCGGCCACCGCCGCGCTCGCCGCCGTCGCCACCGCGGCCGCCGAGGGCACCGTCGAGCTGCCGTACATCCCGGTACTGGCCGCCTTCGACCACGAGGAGACCGGCAGCGAGTCCGACACCGGCGCCCAGAGCCCGCTGCTCGGCAACGTGATCGACCGGACGATCCACGCCCGTGGCGGCAACCCGGAGGACCGCGCCCGGGCGCTGGCCGGCACCGTCTGCCTCTCCTCGGACATGGGCCACGCCGTCCACCCGAACTACACCGAGCGGCACGACCCGGGCCACCACCCGATGCCGAACGGCGGGCCGATCCTCAAGGTCAACGTCAACAACCGCTACGCGACCGACGGGGTCGGCCGGGCGGTGTTCGCGGCCGCCTGCGAGAAGGCCGGCGTGCCGTGGCAGACCTTCGTGTCCAACAACGCCATGCCCTGCGGGACGACCATCGGCCCGATCACGGCGGCGCGGCTGGGCATCAAGACGGTGGACTGCGGCATCGCGGCGCTGTCCATGCACTCGGCGCGTGAGCTGTGCGGGGCGGAGGACCCGTACCTGCTGGCGAGCGCGATCAAGGCGTTCCTGGAGGGCTGAGGCTCCCGGTGAAGAGGGTGGGGCCCGGCGGACGTGATGTCCGCCGGGCCCCGCCCTCTTCGTCCGCCCGCCTACTCCATCCCGGCCAGGACCAGCGGGAGGCGGCGGGCACCGTCGGCGACCAGCTTCACCGGCACGCCCCAGTCCTGCTGGTGCACGTGGCAGGCCGGGAACTCGATCTCCGGGTCGTCGTCGCAGGAGGCCGCCATCGCCGAGACGTGCAGCACGCCCTCGGTGACCTGGTCGGAGAGCACCAGCTCGCGGGAGAGGGCGGAGTCCGCGCCGGCGCCGGAGACCAGCAGCTCGGGCGGGGTCGAGCTGACCAGCAGCCGGGTGGACGGGCCGTAGCGCTCGTCCAGCTTCTGGCCGCTCGGCGCCTCGAAGACCACGTCCAGTCGGAAGGCGCCGGGCGCGACCTCGGTGGCCGCGCGCTGGGTGCGGTGCGCCACCGACTCGACCCGGACGGCCTCCTCGGGCAGCCGCAGCCGGGTCAGCCGGTGCCGGGCCGACTCGACCACCACGATGTCGCCGTCCACCAGCACCGCGCCGGAGGGCTCGCGCAGATCGGTGGCCAGGGTGCTGACCTCGCCGCTCGCCGGGTCGAAGCGGCGCAGCGCATGGTTGTAGGTGTCGGCGACGGCCACCGAGCCGTCCGGCAGCACGGTCACGCCCAGCGGGTGCTGGAACAGGGCCTGGTCGGCGGCGCCGTCACGGTGGCCGAAGTCGAACAGGCCGGTGCCGACGGCGGTTTGGACCGTCATGGTTCCACGTGAAACGAAGCGCAGCGCGGAGGTCTCGGAGTCGGCGACCCAGAGCTTCTCGCCGTCCGCGGAGACGGCGAGGCCGGAGGGCTGGGCGAACCAGGCCTCGGCGGCCGGGCCGTCCACCAGGCCCTCGTTGGTGGTGCCGGCCGCGACGCCGACCGTGCCGTCCGCCGGGTCGTACGCCCACAGCTGGTGCACGCCGGCCATCGCGATCCACATCTTGCCGTCGAACCAGGCGACGTCCCAGGGCGAGGAGAGGTCCACCTCGCGGGCCGGGCCCTCGGTCGCCGAGCCCTGCCACCACTGGCGGCCGGTGCCGGCCAGGGTGGTGACGCTGCCGTCGGCGAGGCGCACGCCGCGCAGCGCGTGGTTCACGGTGTCGGCCACGACCACGTCGTAGTCGGCGCCCTCCGGCAGCAGCGCGAGGCCTTGCGGCTCGCTGAACCGGGGGCTGGCGCCGTCCACCAGGCCGCGCTGCCCGTCGCCGATCCGGCGCACCACCGTCTCGCCGTCCTCGGCCAGCTCGACCAGGCTGTGGTGGCCGGAGTCGGCGACCAGGAAGTGGCCGTTCGGCAGCCGGACCGCCTTACCGGGGAACTTGAGGTTCCCGGCGGTGGGCTCGGGCGCCACGTACGGGCCGTCGCCCCGGCGCAGCGTGCCCTTGGCGGCGTGCTCGGCCTCCAGCTCCTCGACCAGGCGGGCGATCGCGTGGGCGTGGCCCTCACCGGCGTGCTGGGCCACCACGTAGCCCTCGGGGTCGATCACGACGAGCGTCGGCCAGGCGCGGACGGCGTACTGCTTCCAGGTCGCGAGCGCCGGGTCGTCCAGCACCGGGTGGTGCACCTCGTACCGGGCGACGGCGTCGACGACGGCCTGGTGGTCGGCCTCGTGGACGAACTTGGGCGAGTGCACGCCGACGATCACCACGGTGTCGCGGTGCTTCTCCTCCAGCTCACGGAGCTCGTCGAGGACGTGCAGACAGTTGATGCAGCAGAAGGTCCAGAAGTCCAGGACGGTGATCTTGCCCCGGAAGTCGGCGAGGGTGAGCTCCTTGCCGCCGGTGTTCAGCCAACCGCCTGCCCCGACCAGCTCGGGGGCGCGTACGCGTGCACGAGATGCCATGGCTGTATCCAACCCCATCGATGGTGGTGGGCATTCCGGGTGGGGTCGGGGCTCGGCGGCTACGGCTGCGAAAGGCCGGCCCGCCAGCGGGTTTCGCCGTCCTGGGTGTGCGGGGTGGGGCGCAGGCCCAGGGTGTGGGCGACGCGGGCGGAGGCGTGGTGGTCGGGGTGGATGTGGGCGACGGCCGTGGTGGTGCCGAGGGCGGTGAGGTGGGCGAGGAGGGCGCGGGCGGCTTCGGTGGCGAGGCCGCGCCGCTGCCAGGGGGTGCCGACCACCCAGGCGAGTTCGGTGGCCCCGGGGCGGACGGTGGCCTGGACGTAGCCGGTCAGGGCGTCGTCGGCGCGCAGTCGCAGGACCCAGGTGCCCCAGGTCTCGGCTGGGTCGGGGGAGCCGGCGGCGAGCCGGGCGCAGCGGGCGCGCAGCTCCTCGGGGGTGGCCGGGTGGCCGCCGGTGAAGGTGTGCAGGGCGGGGTCGGCGAGGGCGGCGGCCAGTTCGTCGGCGTGCTCGGGGACGAGCGGCAGCAGGTCGAGGCGCTCGCTGCGCAGCGGGGTGCTGAGGTCGGGTCGCATGACGGTATTGAACCGCTGGTACCCGGTGGCGGAGGAGCCCTGAGTCACCGGGGGTGCGGGGCCCCACCCAGGACGTGCTCCCGCCCCCAGCGCCCCAGCGGCGCGAGCGCCGCGTTGAGGTGCCGCCCCGCCTCGGTCAGCGCGTACTCGACCCGGGGCGGCACCTCCTCGTACGCCTCCCGGTGCACGATGCCGTCCGCCTCCAGCTCGCGCAGGTGGGCGGCCAGCACCTTCTCGGTGATCCCCGGCACCAGGCGGCGCAGCTCGCCGAAGCGGCAGCACGGGCGCTCGCCCAGGGCCCACAGGATCAGCACCTTCCACTTGCCGCCGATCACGTCCATCGCGGCGTCGATCCCGCAGACGTACGCCCCCGGCCTCGGCACGGTCGCCATGCCCACCCCTTCCGACCTCGATCCTCACCTCAGGGTAACCACCCACTTCGAAGTGCGTACTTGATCGTTTCCGGGGTCGGCGCGGAGGCTGATCGGCATGGCACAGAACACAGTTGAGGAATCCCGCCGGACCCCGCTCGCCCCGCTCACCCTGCTCGGCCTCGGCGCGATGGGCACCGCGCTGGCCGAGGCCTGGCTCACCGCCGGGCACCCGCTGACCGTCTGGAACCGCACCGCCGCCCGCGCCAACGCGCTCGCCGTACGCGGCGCCGTCGTCGCCGACAGCGCCGCCGAGGCCGTCGCGGCGAACCGGCTGGTCGTCGTCTGCCTGCTCGACGACGCCTCCGTGGACGAGGCGCTGGCCGGCGCCGACCTGGCCGGCAAGGACCTGGTCAACCTGGTCACCAGCACCCCCGGGCAGGCCCGCGCCCGCGCCGCCTGGGCCGAGCGGCGCGGCGCCCGCTACCTGGACGGCGGGATCATGGCCGTCCCGCCGATGATCGGCATCCCGGCGGCCGGGCCGTACGTCTTCTACAGCGGCTCCGCCGGGCTGTTCGAGGAGCACGGGGCGACCCTCGCCGTCCCGGCCGACACCCGGTACGTGGGCGAGGACGCCGGGAGCGCGGCGCTGCACGACGTGGCACTGCTCAGCGCCATGTACGGGATGTTCGCCGGGGTCGCGCACGCCTTCGCGCTGATCCGCGGCGAGGCCGTCGCGCCGGGCGAGCTCGCGCCGCTGCTCAGTGACTTCCTCACCGCGATGTCCCGGACCGTCGCCACGACCGCGGAGCAGCTGGAGAGCGGCGACTACACCAAGGGCGTGGTGTCCAGCCTGGCGATGCAGGTCGCGGGCAAGAGCACGCTGCTGCGCACCGCCGAGGAGCAGGGGGTGAGCCCCGAACTGCTGGAGCCCTACTTCCGGCTGATGGAGCGTCGGTTGGGGCTCGGTAGCGGCGAGGAGGACCTGACCGGGGTCGTCGACCTGCTGCGACGGTGAGGGGCGGCCGGTAACGTACCGGCATGGCTGACCTTGAAGAACGCGCCGACGTCGTCGCGTCCGGATCTCGGCGGACCGGTCCGGGGGCGGGCGTCCGACGGCGCCGCGCCGCCGACCTCGCCGACTGCGTCCGGGTGCTGGACGACGTCCACACCGTCGACGGTTACCCCGCCGACCGGCCCGAGCGGCCCGCCGCCTGGCTCACCCCGGACGGCCTGCTGGCCGCCTGGGTCGCCGAGGCGGCGGGCCGGATCACCGGGCACGTCGGACTCTCCCGCAGCGCCCCGGGCGATGCGGCCCCCGGGCTGTGGAGCCTGCGGACCGGCGGGCGGCCGGAACTGACCGCCGTGATCGGCCGCCTGTACGTCGCCCCGACGGCGCGCGGCCACGGCACCGGCGCGCACCTGCTGGCACGCGCCGTGGTGCACGCGCGGGCGCTCGGGCTGCACCCCGTGCTCGACGTGCTCGCCACCGACACCGCCGCCGTGGCCCTCTACCGCCGCCTCGGCTGGACCCTGCTCGGCAGCGGCGAGCAGCGGTGGGCCTCCGGCCGTACGGTCCTCGTCCACTGCTTCGCCGCGCCGAGGGGCTGAGCCCCGTCGAGCCCGTCCGAGCCCCGTCGAGCCTGCCGCCGGCCCGCCGCTGCGCTAGCCCGCCGAGCGCTCGGCGGCCGGGCGGCGGCGCAGGCCCGGGGTGGTGAGGGCCGGCGGCTGCCAGGCGCCGTCGGCCTGGTAGAGGTCCGTGCCGGGCGGGACGATGGTGTCGATCCGGTCCAGGACGGCGTCGTCCAGGACCAGGTCGGCTCCCTTGAGGGCGGAGTCGAGCTGCTCCATGGTGCGCGGGCCGAGGATCACCGAGGTGACCGCCGGGTGCGCCAGCGGGAAGGCCACGGCCAGCTCGGGCAGGGTGCAGCCGAGCTCCCCGGCGAGCTCGGTGAAGGCCTCCACCGCGTCCAGCTTGGCGGCCGTGGTGGGCAGCGCCGGGTCGAAACGGCCCGGGTTGATCGCGGCGCGGCCGCGGGTGAGGTCGATCTCCTGCCCCTTGCGGTAGCGGCCGGTGAGGAAGCCGCCGGCCAGCGGGCCCCAGGTCAGGGCGCCCATCCCGAGCTGCTGCACCACCGGCAGCACGTCCCGCTCCACCCCGCGGGCGAGCAGTGAGTACGGCGGCTGCTCGGTGCGGAAGCGCGGCAGGGCGCGGCGCTCGGCCACGTGGTGGGCGTCCACGATCTGCTCGGCGGGGAAGGTCGAGCAGCCGAAGGCTCGGATCTTGCCGGCCCGGACCAGGTCGCCGAGGACGGAGAGGGTCTCCTCGATGTCCGTGGTGTGGTCCGGCCGGTGGATCTGGTACAGGTCGATCCGGTCGGTACGCAGTCGGCGCAGGCTCTCCTCGACCTCGCGGAGGATCCAGCGCCGCGAGTTGCCGCCCCGGTTGCGGCCCTCGCCCATCGGGAAGTGTGCCTTGGTGGCGAGCACGATGTCGTCGCGGTCGCCGCGGGCGGCCAGTGTCCGGCCGACGATCTCCTCGGACTCGCCGGCCGAGTAGATGTCGGCGGTGTCGACGAAGTTGATGCCCCGGTCGAGCGCGGCGTTGATGATCCGGGCGCAGTCGTCGTGGTCCGGGTTGCCGATCGCGCCGAACATCATCGTGCCGAGGCAGTAGGCGCTCACCTCGATGCCGGTGCCGCCGAGAACGCGGTAGCGCATGGTCGTGCTCCCCCTGATGGTGGGTCGGTGATGCGGTGGTGGGTCAGAGGCTAGGAGTTGGAGTGCGCTCCAAGGCAAGGGGTGTCCGGGGATCCCTCCGGCGGGGGAGCCGGATCGTCGTCCCGGCGGAGGCCGGGGTGCGGCGGCGCGGGTGACCCTGGGGCCATGGCGAAGCGTGGGTGGGTCAGGAGCGGTTGGGCGGTGGCCGGTTGGGGAGTCGGCTACGGCGGGTTCGGGTTGGGCTGCGCGCTGAGCGGGACCGCGCTGCTCGGCGGCGCCTGGCTGGGGTGGGCGGTCGCCGGGGTGGGCCTGGCGGCGGTCGCGGCCGGGTGTGCGGCGGTACGGCTGCGGTCGGCGCGATGGCTGACCGGGGTGTTGTGGGTGCTGTGCGGGCTGGCCGTGGTGGCGGCCTGGAGCCTGCTGATGGACGTGGTGGCGCTGCTGTTCGGGCAGGCCGTGGACAGCGTCCCGGCCGCGGTGCACAAGGCACTGGCGGCGGCCGGGGCGCTGCTGCTGGCCGGGGCCGCCCGGGCCCGGCGGCCGGTCGCCCGGGCGACCGCTCCCCCCACGGCCCCGTCGTTGGCCCCGGCCGCCGTCCAACTCGCGGCCTGGGCAGGGACGTTGGCCTTCGTTCCGTACGTCGTGATGAAGCTGATCTGGGCACTCGGCGGCAGTTTCGCCGGGATCAGCAGCGACGAGGTGTACGCGAGCTACGTGCACAACGGCTCGTCCGGGATCTGGCTCGCCCTGGAGCGCTGGGGGCTGGACGGCACGGTGCTGCTGGCGGCGATCGGGGTGTTCCTGCTCTGGGGGCTGGTGCGGCCGTGGGGGCAGGTGTTCCCGCGCTGGACCCTGCCGCTGCGCGGCCGTCGCGTCCCGCGGTGGCTGCCGCTCGCCCCGGCGCTGATCGGCGCGGCCACGCTGGTGCCGTACGGGCTGGTCGGGATCGGCTACCTGGCGCTGTGCACGGTCGGGGTGTTCGGCGTCCGGCAGGGCGAGTTCGCCACGGCCGGACAGGCGCTGCAGGTGGCCTGGGTCGGGGCGTGCGCCTTCGCCGGGTACGGCGTGGCGCTGGCGGTGGCGGTCCGCTCGTACTGGCGGCGGACCGGGGCGTGAGCGGCGGAGAGCGAGGGAGGTGTTTGCTGAGGTGGCAACAACGCTTGCCGACACGGGATGGTCGGTCGCAGCCTGGCGACGGAGGTGAGCGCCATGAGCGAGACGAGGACGACGGAGCGCCACGACGTGGTGGTGGTCGGCGCCGGAGCGGCCGCCTTCGCGCTGGACCACGACCTCACGGCGGAGGAGGTCGGGCAGGCGGTCGACCGCTACCGCGCGTCCGGCGCCGCCGTGCCCGCCTGAGCGGGAAGCTTTCGTCGACCCGCCGACAACCCCAAGACCTCACGACCCGGGAGGAGAGGCCATGTCCTCGCACCAGCACCAGCACCAGCACGACCACGGCCACCAACACAGCCACCAGCACGGCCACGTTCCCGCCGCCGACCTCGACTGGGACGCCCTCGCGGCCCACCTGGAGCAGGAGGCCGACCTGCGCGCCGCAGCCGTCACCGAGGCCGCGCGCTGGCTGTCCGGCCTATCCGGCCTGTCCGGCGAGGACGGGGAGGGCGGGGTACGGAGGGTCCTGGACGTCGGCAGCGGTCCCGGGGTGATCGCCGGGCTGCTTGCCGAGGTCTTCCCGGCGGCCGAGGTGGTCGCCGTCGACCAGTCGGCCGCGCTGCTGGAGCGCGCCCGGACCCGTTCCGGCGGCCGACTGGGCACCCAACAGGCCGATCTGCCCGCCGAGTTCGACAAGCTCGGCGAGGCCGACCTGATCTGGTCCGGCAATGCGATCCACCACCTGGGCGACCAGCAGGCCGCGCTCACCGCCCTGGGCGCGCGGCTGCGTCCGGGCGGGCTGCTCGCCGTCGCCGAGAGCGGCCTGCCGCCGCGGTTCCTGCCCCGGGACTTCGGCCTCGGCCGGCCCGGCTTCCAGGCCCGGCTGGACGCGGCCCACGAGGACGGCTTCAGCGCCATGCGCGCCGAACTGCCCGACACCGCCGAGGAGATCGAGGACTGGCCGGCCATGCTGCGGCGGGCCGGACTCGTCCCCAACGGCACCCGCACCTTCCTGGTCGACCACCCGGCGCCGCTCGCCCGGCCCGTCCGCGAGTACCTGCACGCCCGGCTCGGCCGCCGCCACGACCAGCTCGCCGAGGCGCTCGCCCCGGAGGACCGCGCCACCCTGGAGGCCCTCCTCGCCGAGGACGCGCCCACCGGCATCCTCAACCGCCCGGACGCCTTCTACCTCTCCGCCATGACCGTCCACACCGCGCGCCGGCCCTGAGGCCGGGCCCGCGGGCACCGAGCCGCCCCGTCGCCGCGCTTCCGAGGCCGCGGCGGCGGGGCGCCGGGCTCACCGCCGGGGGCTCCGGGCGCCGCCGCTGCGACGGTTACCGCCGGTGCGACCGGCGCGACGGATAGCGTCGGCGCATGACAGCGAACCAGCAGGGCTTCGTCGTGGTGACCACCACCCACGAGAGCGAGGAGCAGGCCCGGTCCCTGGCCGCCGCCGTGGTGCGGGAGCGCCTGGCGGCCTGCGCGCAGGTGTACCCCGTCCGGTCGGTGTACTGGTGGGAGGGCGAGGTGCAGGACGCCGAGGAGTGGCGGATCGACCTCAAGACCCGGGCCGAACTCGCCGACCGCCTGGCCGGGTTCGTCGCCGCGCGGCACTCGTACCAGACGCCCGAGGTGATCGCCGTGCCGGTGGTCTCCGGCAGCCCCGGCTACCTGGCCTGGGTCGCGGAGGAGACGGCCGGGTAGCTCAGGAAGCGTTTCCGGGAAGACCGGCACCGCAGGGCCCGGGGAAGCCCCCGGGTCCCTGCCCGCGTGTCGCACCGGCCCTCGACCGGCGCCGGACCAGCGCCGGACCAGCGCCGGACCAGCTCCCGACTAGCCCTCGGCTCCGCCGAAGCGCGCCGTCCAGGCCTCCAGGTCCTCGTCCGTGATCTTGGCGAACAGCACCGGCGGCACCGTGAACGCCGTCCCCGCCGGGATCAGGTCCAGCGCCCGCGCCTCCCGGGCGTCGACCCAGCTGCGGGTGGCCGCCGGCGAGTCCTCGGGCAGGGCGAAGGCGCCGCGCATCGCCGCCGCCGCGGTCGGGATGAACGGCTCGGAGACCACCGCGTACAGGTGGATCAGGTTCATCGCCGTCCGCAGGGTCAGCGCCGCCGCCTCCGGGTCGGTCTTCACCTGCAGCCAGGGCGCCTTCTCGTCCAGGTAGGCGTTGCCCGCGCTCCACAGCGCGCGCAGACCCTGTGCCGCCTTGCGGAAGTTGAGCGCGTCCAGCTGGGCCTCGTACTCGGCCAGCAGGGCGGCGATCTGCTCGCCGAGGCGCTGCTCGGCCTCGCCCGGGGCGTGCCCGCCGGGGACGTCGTCGCCGAAGCGCTTGCGGCTGAAGGAGAGCACCCGGTTGACGAAGTTGCCGAGGGTGTCGGCGAGGTCCTTGTTGACCACCGAGGCGAAGAGGTCCCAGGTGAAGCTGGAGTCGTCCGACTCGGGAGCGTGCGCCATCAGGAAGTAGCGCCAGTAGTCGGCCGGCAGCAGTTCCAGCGCGACGTCGGTGAAGATGCCGCGCTTCTGGCTGGTGGAGAACTTCCCGCCGTAGTACGTCAGCCAGTTGAAGGCCTTGACGTAGTCGACCTTCTTCCACGGGCGGCGCGAGCCGAGGATCGTCGCCGGGAACATCACGGTGTGGAACGGGACGTTGTCCTTGGCCATGAACTCGGTGTAGCGGACGGTCTCGTCGGCCTCGTACCACCAGGACTTCCAGTCCCGCAGCTGCCCGGCCGGGGCCGCGTCCGCCCACTCCTTGGTGGCGCCGATGTACTCGATCGGGGCGTCGAACCAGACGTAGAACACCTTGCCCTCGGCGGCCAGTTCGGGCCACACGTCGGCCGGCACCGGGACTCCCCACTCCAGGTCACGGGTGATCGAGCGGTCCTGCAGGCCCTCGGTCAGCCACTTGCGGGCGATCGAGGAGGCCAGCACCGGCCAGTCGTCGCCGTTGGCGGCGATCCACTGCTCGACCTCCTCGGTCAGCTTCGACTGGAGCAGGAACAGGTGCCGGGTCTCCCGGACCTCCAGGTCGGAGCTGCCGCTGATCGCCGAGCGCGGCTCCAGCAGGTCGGTCGGGTCCAGCACCCGGGTGCAGTTCTCGCACTGGTCGCCGCGCGCCTTGTCGTAGCCGCAGTGCGGGCAGGTGCCGACGATGTAGCGGTCCGGCAGGAAGCGCCCGTCGGCGTTGGAGTACACCTGGCGGATCGAGCGCTCCTCGATGAAGCCGTTGCGCTGCAGCTCGCGGGCGATCTCCTGGGTGATCTCCCGGTTCTGCGGCGAGGAGCTGCGGCCGAAGTGGTCGAAGGAGAGCGCGAAGCCGTCGTACACGGCCTTCTGGGCGTGGTGCGCCCGGGCGCAGAACTCGGCGACCGGCAGTCCGGCCTCCTGGGCGGCCAGCTCGGCGGGCGTGCCGTGCTCGTCGGTGGCGCAGATGTAGAGCACCTCGTGGCCGCGCCGGCGCAGGTAGCGGGAGTAGACGTCCGCCGGGAGCATGGACCCGACCATGTTGCCCAGGTGCTTGATCCCGTTGATGTACGGAAGGGCGCTGGTGATCAGGTGCCGAGCCATCCTCGGATGCTCCGATTTCTCCCGCACGCGCACCCCACCCGGAGTGCTGTGCCAGGCGCAGGGTCCACTGTGGGCTGCCAAGCCTACCGCCGCCGGGCCCCGCGCACGGGCTGCGGCGTACGGGCGTCGGCCTCACGGCCGGGTGAAGTCGGCGTACCGGTCGAACTCCCCGGCCTTCACCCCGCGGACGAACGCCGCCCACTTGCGCGGCGTCGTCCGCACGACCGCCTCGGGCCAGTCCGACTCGCGGATCTCCACCAGCCCGCCGGTGGCTCTGACCTCGACGCAGTCGGTGCTCTCACCGCTGGCCGACGACTTGCGCCACACGCTCAGCCACACGTTCATGAGAAGTCTTTCAGTAAGGCCCGGATGAAGTCCCGGGACTCGGCCGCCCCGAGCGCGATGGCCGCGGTCTTCTCCTTGATCCGGCGGTAGGAGGCCAATTCGGCTTCGGTGTGCACGAACTTCGGCCCGTGGGAGAGGTCGATCTGGACGGTGTCCAGCTCCGGGACCGGCCCGCGGGCGAGATACAGGCTTTCCCCGGACCCGGTGTAGGTGGGGACGCTGAACGGGATCACCCGGATTTCCAGCCCGGGCCGTTCGGAATTCTCCAGCAGGCTCCGCAACTGCTCGCGCAGCACTTCCGGACCGCCGAACTGCATCCGCAGCGCGGACTCGTGCAGGATCGCGCTGTACGGCTTCGGATGGTCGACGAAGATCCGCTGGCGCCGAATCCGGAATGCCATCCGGGCCTCCGCCTCCTGCCGGACGTGCTCGGGGAGCCGCTCGAACACGGCGGCCGCGTACGCCGGGGTCTGCAGCAGACCGGGAACGAAGGTGCTGTTGAGGATGGACAGCGAGGCCGCGTGGTGTTCCATCTCCGCGATGTCGACGATCCCGCTCGGCATCCGGCCCCGAAAGCCGTCCCACCAGTACTTCCGGCGGTCCTGCGTCATCGCGAGCAGGGCGTCCAGGTACGGGCCTTCGGCGCAGCCGCAGGCGCGCGCCCAGACCCGCAGCCGTTCGGCGCTGATGCCCGACTTCCCGTTCTCCATCTGGGAGATCTTGGGCAGGTCGGTGCCGATTGTGGCGGCCAGGCTTTTGGGCGTCACGCCGACGCGTTCGCGCATCTTGCGCAGCTCGATCCCAAGGCGCTGCTGGCGCACGGTCGGCGACAAGCGGGGTGGCATGACTCTCTTCTCCGGATCGCGGCTTCGGGCGATGCTTCCGGTGAAGTGTGCCGTGGCGATCCGGCCCTAGCTAGCGAAATGGGGGATACCCCACGATGGAGTGAACGTCCACCCCCTCGGTAGCAACTCTGGCACCTTGACTCTATGGTCGTTCGTGTCACTCGCTGACTTGTTGTCGCCTAAACAGTCGCCAAGTCGCCTATCAGCCCTGCCAGTCAGCCGTAATTGCACACCAGATGCATGGTAAGGGCGTTCGGCATCACCGACCGGAGACAGCCGTGCCCCTTCCCTCGCCTCTCCGCCTTCCACGCCCCCTTCCCCACCGCATTTCCGCGACCCGATGAACGCCCTCCTGGTCGCCGGATTGTCCGCCCTCCTCCTCGCCGTCGTTTTCGTCGGCTGGCTGGTCTGGCTGGTCAACATGCAGCCCCGGCTGCCCCGCGCCGCAAAACGCGAGTTCGCCCCCCGCCATTCCGCCCGCGGCGAGCGGAAATAGCTCCCGGCCCCGCCCCGGATCGCCCGGGACGCGGGCCGTCGCCGCGGTGGGTGGCGCGTGAACGGTCAGCCCCGGGAAAGGCGCTCCACCAGGCGGGACTTGGCCGGCGGCCACTCGTCGGCGAGCATCGAGAAGTAGGCGGTGTCGCGCCAGGTGCCGGTGGGGCGGAGGCGGTGGCGGCGGAAGACGCCCTCGAACTGGGCGCCGAGGCGCTGGATCGCGTTGCGGGAGCGTTCGTTGAGGGCGTCGGTCTTCCAGAAGACGCGGCCCATGCCCAGGTCCTCGAAGGCGTGGGTGAGCAGCAGCAGCTTGGCCTCGGTGTTGACCGCGGTGCGCCAGACCGAGCGGGCGTAGAGGGTGCCGCCGATCTCCACGGACTCGTCCTTGGTGCTGAAGTCGTGGTAGCCGGTGATGCCGACGGCGGTGCCGCTCGCGAGGTCGACGGCGGCGAAGTGGACGCACTGCCCCTCGGCGGCCTCGGCGATGCGGGCGTCGACGATCCCGCCGAGTTCCTCCTCCGTGGCGGGCGGGAGGTTCATGGTCCAGCGCCAGACCTCGGGCTCGGAGCCGACGGTGGCCCAGAGGTCGGCGAGGTGGCGGCGCTCCAGCGGCTCCAGGCGGATGTGGCGGCCGGTGAGGGTGACGGGCGTGGGCGGCTTCGCGGTCATGATCCGAACGTAGCGCGACTCTGCACTAGAAGCAATGTTGTTATGTACTAGTGCAAATGGGATTGCCCGGCAAAGCGAAGGGCCCCGCGGGACGGTGCGTCCCGTGGGGCCCTCGAAGCGCTCAGGCTCAGATGAACGAGTTGATCTGGATCGTCTCGTCCCGGCCCGGGCCGACGCCGATGGCGGAGATCGGCGCGCCGGACATCTCCTCCAGCGCCTTCACGTACGCCTGGGCGTTCTTCGGCAGCTCGGCGAAGGTCTTCGCCTTGCTGATGTCCTCGTTCCAGCCCGGCAGCGTCTCGTAGATCGGCTTGGCGTGGTGGAAGTCCGACTGGTTGTAGGGGAGTTCCTCGACCCGCCGGCCGTCGATCTCGTACGCGACGCAGACCGGGATCTGCTCCCAGCCGGTCAGCACGTCGAGCTTGGTGAGGAAGAAGTCGGTGAGGCCGTTGACCCGGGTCGCGTAGCGCGCGATGACGGCGTCGAACCAGCCGCAGCGGCGGTCACGGCCGGTGGTGACACCGCGCTCGCCGCCGATGCGGCGCAGCGCCTCGCCGTCCTGGTCGAACAGCTCGGTCGGGAACGGACCGGAGCCGACGCGGGTGGTGTAGGCCTTGAGGATGCCGATGACTCGGTCGATCTTGGTGGGGCCGATGCCGGCGCCGGTGCAGGCGCCGCCCGCGGTCGGGTTCGACGAGGTCACGAAGGGGTACGTGCCGTGGTCGACGTCGAGCAGGGTGCCCTGGCCGCCCTCCAGCAGGACGACCTTGTTCGCCTTGAGCGCCTCGTCCAGGACGAGGGTGGTGTCGGCGAGGAAGGGCTTGATCTTCTCCGCGTAGCCCAGGTACTCCTCGACCACCAGGTCGGCCGGGATGGTGCGGCGGTTGTACAGCTTGACCAGGATCTGGTTCTTGTCGTGCAGCGCCGCCTCGATCTTCTGGCGCAGGATCGACTCGTCGAACAGGTCCTGGACCCGGATGCCGACGCGGTTGATCTTGTCCGCGTAGGTCGGGCCGATGCCGCGGCCGGTGGTGCCGATCCGGCGCTTGCCGAGGAAGCGCTCGGTGACCTTGTCCAGGGTCCGGTGGTACGGCGTGATCAGGTGGGCGTTGCCCGAGACCAGCAGCTTGGAGGTGTCGATGCCGCGCTCGTTCAGGCCGGCCAGCTCGGAGAGCAGCACGGCCGGGTCGATCACGACGCCGTTGCCGATCACCGGGGTGACGTTCGGGCTGAGGATGCCGGAGGGGAGCAGGTGCAGGGCGTACTTCTGGTCACCGATGACCACCGTGTGACCGGCGTTGTTGCCGCCCTGGTAGCGGACGACGTAGTCGACGGAGCCGCCGAGGAGGTCGGTGGCCTTCCCCTTGCCCTCGTCTCCCCACTGAGCGCCAACGAGCACGAGTGCCGGCACAGGCGTACACCCCTTCCGGTTGGGGCATCCTGCGTAGGCCGCTGTCTGCCCCGAGATAGACGAAGCCCCTGGCGCAATGGCGCAAGGGGCTCTTGCACCGAGAGATTACCTGAGGAAGGACCGGTCGTGTCGTCCCTGTCCACGCCTGCAACCAGCGGCCCCGAGCCGATTCTGCTGCTCCTCGACCCGGTGGCCCGGCGGACCGACGGCGAGTCGGTGCGGATCGCGAAGGACGTGCTCTGCGGGGGTACGGACGTCAAGGTGGTCTATCCGGAGAGCCCGTCCGAACTCGACCGGGTGCTTTCGCACCGGGGTCGGCGGCGACCGGTGGTGATCGGTTCCGATCTCGCCCTGCAGAGGGTGCTGCAGGCCCTGCATCGCCACCGTGAGCTGGGCGCCGATCCGGTGGGCATGGTTCCGGTTGGGCGTGCGGAGGAGCTCGCGACGGCCCGTGCGCTCGGGGTTCCGGGGGAGCCGGTGCGGGCCGCGCGGGCGGTGCTCTCGGGCGCGCCGCGCACCTTCGACCTGCTGGTGGACGACGGCGGCGGGGTGGCGCTCGGCGGGGTGCGGATCACGGGCGGTGCCACCCGCCGCCTGGTGGGCCGCGCGGGTGGCTGGCGTTCGCTATGGGCGAAATTGGCTGCGGCCGAGCAGGCGAACGCACTCGCCCCGGAGGCCGCCGACCACAGCCCCCGGGTCCGGGTCGAGGCGGACGGCCGGCTGCTCGCGGACGTGCACCGGCCGGTCCGGCTGGTCGAGCTGTCCCTGCCGGGCGGCGGGGACGGCGCGGCGGGCAACGCGGCGGGCAGCGCGACGGGCGGCCCGGCAGACGGCACGGCGGGCGGCACGGCGGGCGGCACGGGTGTGCTGGAGGTGGTGGTCCGCGCGTCCGGCGCCCTCGTGCGCGTCCGGGCGGCGAGCGTCTCGGTGGTCGGGCGCGGCTTCGGCTACGAGGCGGACGGCCACCCGGTCGGGCCGGTCCGCGCCCGGACCTGGACGGTGCACCCGGGTTCCTGGGGACTGCTGCTGCCGGCCGCGTAAGAGCTCGCGTGACGGCGCGCGTGACGGCTCGCGCACGGGCTCGCACGATGGCTTCCACCGAGGGAGCCCCCGCGTGAACCCCGGCTGAACCCCGGGTGAGCAGGCTCACGTTCGCTCCCACCCCGACAACCACCGCTCCGTGCACGGAACTGCGCACCGAACTCCCCAACAGGCGCGAACCGCAAGGCCAACCGCCACCCGCCGGAATTCCCCCCACCCGAAATCCCCAGCCCGTAAGGGGTTTTGTCTACGCGCGTTACTTCGAGACCGCCGGACAAACCCCCAGTCCCGGGTTCCGGAGGCCTGTGCCAACTGCCCTAGACTCGAAGACGTGCCACGTGGTGACGGAAGACTCAACCACGATCTTCTTCCCGGCGAGAAAGGCCCCCAGGACGCTTGCGGCGTCTTCGGTGTCTGGGCTCCCGGCGAGGAGGTCGCCAAGCTCACGTTCTTCGGCCTTTACGCCCTGCAGCACCGCGGTCAGGAATCCGCGGGCATCGCAGTGAGCAACGGCTCCCAGATTCTCGTCTTCAAGGACATGGGACTCGTCTCCCAGGTCTTCGACGAGGCCTCGCTGGGGTCGTTGCACGGGCATATCGCCGTCGGACACGCCCGCTACTCGACCACCGGTTCCTCGGTCTGGGAGAACGCCCAGCCGACCTTCCGGGCGACCGTGCACGGTTCGCTGGCCCTCGGGCACAACGGAAACCTGGTGAACACCGCCGAACTGGCGGCCATGGTCGCCGAACTGCCCGGCGAGGAGCACGTCTCCCGCTCCGGCCGGACCGCCGCGACCAACGACACCGACCTGGTGACCGCCCTGCTGGCCGGCCACCCGGACCTCTCCATCGAGGAGACGGCCAAGGTCGTGCTGCCCGAGGTCAAGGGCGCCTTCTCGCTCGTCTTCATGGACGAGCACACCCTCTACGCCGCCCGTGACCCGCAGGGCATCCGCCCGCTGGTGCTCGGCCGGCTGGAGCGCGGCTGGGTGGTCGCCTCCGAGACGGCGGCGCTGGACATCTGCGGTGCCTCCTTCATCCGCGAGGTCGAGCCCGGCGAGCTCATCGCCATCGACGAGAACGGCATGCGCAGCTCCCGCTTCGCCGAGGCGAAGCCCAAGGGCTGCGTGTTCGAGTACGTCTACCTGGCCCGCCCCGACACCTCCATCGCCGGCCGCAACGTGCACCTCTCCCGCGTGGAGATGGGCCGCCGCCTGGCGAAGGAGGCCCCCGTCGAGGCCGACCTGGTGATAGCGACCCCCGAGTCCGGCACCCCCGCCGCGATCGGCTACGCCGAGGCCAGCGGCATCCCGTACGGCTCCGGCCTGGTGAAGAACGCCTACGTGGGCCGCACCTTCATCCAGCCCAGCCAGACCATCCGTCAGCTCGGCATCCGGCTCAAGCTGAACCCGCTGCGCGAGGTCATCGCCGGCAAGCGCCTGGTGGTCGTGGACGACTCGATCGTGCGCGGCAACACCCAGCGCGCGCTGGTGCGGATGCTGCGCGAGGCGGGCGCCGCCGAGGTGCACATCCGGATCTCCTCGCCGCCGGTGAAGTGGCCCTGCTTCTTCGGCATCGACTTCGCCACCCGCGCGGAGCTGATCGCCAACGGGATGACGGTGGAGGAGATCGGCCGCACGCTCGGTGCCGACTCGCTCGCCTACATCTCGATCGACGGCATGATCGAGGCCACCAAGCAGCCCAAGGACAAGCTCTGCCGGGCCTGCTTCGACGGCGAGTACCCGATGGAGCTGCCGGACCCGGCGCTGCTCGGCAAGCTCCTGCTGGAGGCCGAGATCAAGGGCGGCCAGCAGCCGCCCGCCGTCCGCGGCAAGCCGACCAGCGGCAGCGACCTGGACGGCGTCCAGTCGCTGCTCGGCGGGGCGGGCGCGGCCGACGCGCTGCGCCGCCCGTAACGAACCCACGGTGGGGTCCCGCGAACCGGGGCCCCACCGCTGTTCCCGCCCCGGGGACGCGGTCGGGACGTCGTCCGCGGACGACGCGCCCCTCCGCCGCAACGAACCACCCCCACCAGACCCGAGAGGGCCGCACGCAGTGACCACCAACCAGAACGGCGCCACCTACGCCGCCGCCGGTGTCGACATCGAGGCGGGCGACCGCGCCGTCGAGCTCATGAAGCAGTGGGTGAAGAAGGCCAACCGCCCCGAGGTGGTCGGCGGTCTCGGCGGCTTCGCCGGCCTCTTCGACGTCTCCGCCTTCAAGAACTACGAGCGGCCGCTGCTGGCCTCGGCCACCGACGGCGTGGGGACCAAGGTGGCCATCGCGGCCGCCATGGACAAGCACGACACCATCGGCCACGACCTGGTCGGCATGGTCGTGGACGACATCGTGGTGTGCGGCGCCGAGCCGCTGTTCATGACCGACTACATCTGCGTCGGCAAGGTCGTCCCGGAGCGGGTCGCCTCGATCGTCAAGGGCATCGCAGAGGGCTGCGCGCTGGCCGGCTGCGCCCTGGTGGGTGGCGAGACCGCCGAGCACCCGGGCCTGCTCGGCCCGGACGAGTACGACGTCGCGGGCGCCGGCACCGGCGTGGTCGAGGCCGACGCGCTGCTGGGCGCCGAGCGCGTCCGGGCCGGCGACGTGGTGATCGCGATGGCCGCCTCCGGCCTGCACTCCAACGGCTACTCGCTGGTCCGCCACGTGCTGCTGAACGAGGCCGGCTGGAAGCTGGACCGCAAGGTCGAGGAGTTCGGCCGCACCCTCGGCGAGGAGCTGCTGGAGCCGACCCGGATCTACTCGCTGGACTGCCTGGCGCTGATCCGCGCCACCGAGGTGCACGCCTTCTCGCACGTCACCGGCGGCGGCCTGGCGGCCAACCTGGCCCGGGTCATCCCGGACGGGCTGCACGCCCGCCTGGACCGCGGCACCTGGACCCCGCTGCCGGTCTTCCGGACCGTCGCCGAGGTCGGCAAGGTGGCCACCCTGGAGATCGAGAAGACGCTCAACATGGGCGTCGGCATGGTCGCCGTCGTCCCGCCGCACTCGGTGGACGTGGTGCTGTCGCTGCTGGAGGACCGCGGCGTCGAGGCCTGGCTGCTCGGTGACATCGTCGAGCGCACCGACGAGCACGAGGGCGGCGCGGCCCTCTACAACGCCTACGAGGGCTTCACGGCGGGCTGAGCGGGCTGATCCGCCCCCGACCCGTGGGAGGGCCCCTCCGGTGCGCCGGAGGGGCCCTCTTGCGCCCCCGGACGGGGGACGGTACGGACGGTGTTCGGGAACGCCGAAGACCGGCCCGGCGCCCAGGGCGCCCGGACCGGTCCGGTGAAGCTGTGGATTACGAGCGGCGGGAGGCCTGCGACGGCCCGGTGCCCGGCTCGTTGTCGTCCTCGTCGTCGACGGCGTAGCGGGCGGCGTACTCCGCGTACGGGTCGTCGTCCTCCTCTTCCTCGATCGGCTCCGGCTCGATCGAAGGCGTGGACGGCGATACGCCCAGCTCGTTGGACAGACGGTTAGCGTCGAACCCGCCGCTGTTGTACTTCAGCTCGCGGGCGACCTTCGTCTGCTTGGCCTTGGCCCGGCCGCGCCCCATGGGTCGACCCCCTCAACGATGGGGCTCACGGCCCCGAGTCTGACACGTGTTCATGATCAGGACCGGCCTGCCCGAATGGGAGGACCGTCCCTTGGAGCATTAACGGTACCTGTTTCCGCCGCTGGACGGTACGTCGTCGGTGTGACGTGGCGCGCACCGACTGCACCCGAGACCAGGTCTTCCCTGGTCAGGGGAGGTTTTGCGGCGATTTGCGCGCCGTCCGGAGGTGTCTGAGGTCCGTCGTTCCAAGAATGATTATCCCCCCTAGGGGGACCCCGGATCACCCGTTCGGGCGGAGAAGTGAGAATCCGGTTCCACATCGTGATGCGCGGGGGGCCACCGGGTGGAACCCCCCGCGCATCCGATCAACGCACCGGGTCCGATCAGGCGCGGCGGGCGTGCGGCAGCAGGACCGTGCGCAGCGCGCTGATCTCGCGCATCCGCTTCTCGGCCAGGCGGTCGGCGGCGACCGCCGGCGGGATGCCGTCGGAGGCGGCCCGGGTGAAGATCTCCAGGGTGGTGTCGAAGATCTTGGTGGCCTTGTTCTTGGCCCGCTCGAAGTTGAAGCCGTCGATCTCGTCGGCGACCTGGATCACGCCGCCGGAGTTCACCAGGTAGTCGGGGGCGTACAGGATGCCGCGGTCGGCCAGGTCCTTCTCGACCCCCGGGTGGGCCAGCTGGTTGTTGGCCGCGCCGCAGACGACGGAGGTGCCGAACTCGCCGAGCGCGGCGACCGTGGCGTCGGTCAGCGCACCGCCGAGGGCGCAGGGGGCGTAGACGTCCAGCTTGGCCTGGAGCAGGGCGGTGGTGTCGGCGACCACCTCCACCTCCGGGTGGGCGGCGCGCACGCGGTTGACGGCGGCCTCGAAGGGGTCGGTGACGACGACGGTGGCGCCGTCCGCGACCAGGTGGCCGACCAGGTAGTGGCCGACCTTGCCGACGCCCGCGACGCCGACCCGCTTGCCGCGCAGGGTCGGCTGGCCCCAGCGGGCCTGGGCGGAGGCCCGCATGCCCTGGAAGACGCCGAAGGCGGTCAGGATGGACGAGTCGCCGGCGCCGCCGTGCTCGGGCGAGCGGCCGGTCACGAACTCGGTCTCGCGCGCGATGACGTCCATGTCCTGCACGTAGGTGCCCACGTCGCAGGCGGTGATGTAACGGCCGCGCAGGGACTCCACGAAGCGGCCGTAGGCCCGGAGCATCGCCTCGTTCTTGTCCTTGTTCGGGTCGCCGATGATGACGGCCTTGCCGCCGCCGAGGTCCAGCCCGGCGAGCGCGTTCTTGTAGGACATCCCGCGGGACAGGTTCAGCGCGTCCTCCAGGGCCGCCTCCTCGGAGGCGTACGGGAAGAAGCGGGTGCCGCCGAGGGCCGGGCCCAGCGCGGTGGAGTGGATGGCGATGATCGCCTTGAGTCCGGAGCTGCGGTCGTGGCAGAGGACGACCTGCTCGTGGCCGTCGCCGGGGGCGCCGTCCTGCTCGGTACGGAAGATCCTGCTGAGCACGCCGGGTGCGGAGTGCGTGGCGGGGGTCTGTACGTCGGTCACTGTGGTGACTCCAGTATCGAAGGCCCGCTGCGGTGGTGCGGGCGCCTAGGGCGAAGAGTAGCCGCGCGCGGGCCTTGGATCGGCCCTCTTGTCCGAGCTTGTGCCGGTTGTCCGAGGGGTGAGACGAGAGGGGGTGCACGGTGCGGGCGCGAACGGTTCCGGGGCGCGCCCTCCCGGGTCCGGGCGGCGCGTGCGACCATGCAGGACGTGACCGTCGTACGCACTTCCGTACAGCCGCCCTACGCCGCCCACCTGCGGGTCTACGAGCCGCTGGCCGCGTACCCGGAGCCCGAGCGGGCGCATTGGCAGGCGTACGCGGCGGAGCACGGACCGGACGCCGTGGCGGCGGCGCAGCCGGTGGCCGGGGCGGTGCTGGAGGAGCAGCGGGCGGCGCTCGCGGAGCTGGCCGCCCGGACGCCCCGGGCGCTGCCGGAGCGGGAGAGCGGGCGGGCGTACCTGCGGGTGGTGGAGGGCGTACTGTACGTCTGCCCGTGGGCGACCAGGCTGCGCAGCTGGCAGGCCCTGGAGGAGCTGCTGGCGGGGGCTCCGGTGGCCCTGCTGGACACCGCGGTGCCGCCGGTGGCCCGGGCGGCCGCCGAGGCGGACCGGGAGCGCTGGCGGGCCGAGCACCCGGACGCCCGGCCGTGGATCCTGACCAGCCGGTGGGAGGTGCCGGTGCGCTGGTTCCTGCCGTTCGGGGACGAGGACCGGTGCTTCGTGCCGGGCGGCGTGGGCGTGGAAGGGGTGGAGGGGGAGCGGGGGCGGCCGGCGGCGCTGTTCTACCTGGTGCCGATGGCCCAGGCGCGGCGGCGGGTGGCGAGGGCCTTCCGGGCGCTGCGCGAGGGGGTGCCGGACGGGGAGCTGGTGCGGGGGGCGGAGCAGGTCGGGCGGTGGCTGGAGGAGTTCCACCCGCGCTCGCTGGTGGAGTTGGACTACGGGGGGCTGGTGCATCTGCTGGGGCCGGAGCGGCTGTTGGCGGACCGCTCGGCGGGGGAGCTGGAGGAGGGGCTGCGCGCGCTGCGGGCGGGGGAGACCGCGGAGGCCTTGCGCGTGTACGGGGAGCTGACGGTGCGGTGGCGCCGGGTGCAGGCGCTTCGGTACGCGAACTGACGTCCGACCGCCCGTGTATGACTGTGTGGGGTCTTTGGTCCGCGATGCCGATGACCAAGGTCCTGGTTCGGGTCAATAGCTGTCGAACGTGACACTACTCACCGTTGACGCGAACTTACCCCTATGTGCAAAAATGGGACAACCAGCCCAACTTCACGTAAGCGTGCCCACTTTTGGGTGGTTCTGGAGTCGATGCGTGCTTTGCGGGGAAACGAAGGGTCTGGTCCCCTCGTAACCGGACGTCACTGCCGTGTGACTGTCCGCTATGGGGTGGTCCATCGCCATCCGTCGGCCTTGAACCCGTGAGGGGTCAATTTTGGCGGTTTGGTCGATAGGGCTGGACGGATGGTGTAGTTGTAGACACCAGGACAAGCCGTTCGTCCTATAACCGACTCGGCCCGTCTATGCCATTTCGGGCATCGCGGGCCAAGGTGCAGAATTTGAAGGATAGAACCGCCCTGGTTCGGTTCTCCCGAGGAGGCCGCTCATGACCGCTCGTACCCCTGATGCTGAGCCGCTGCTGACGCCGGCAGAGGTTGCCACCATGTTCCGCGTGGACCCGAAGACGGTCACCCGCTGGGCCAAGGCCGGCAAGCTGACGTCGATTCGCACGCTCGGTGGTCACCGCCGTTACCGTGAGGCGGAGGTGCGCGCTCTGCTGGCCGGGATTCCCGCTCAGCGCACTGAGGCCTGATAGGCCAAAGGCTCTTTAAAGGGGCCGCTAACCGGACTCCGCCGGGTCCGGTTAGCGGCCCCTTTGCCATGCCCGGGGGTCGGCGTCCGGGCGCCTTCCGGATCCCTTCCGGGCCCCCTTCCGGCCTGTCGGAATGTTGAACTCCATATAACGATTTGATGCGCACGGGACGGGGGGGATTCACAGTGAATAACAGTGCAATTTTACATATTAAATTAGTGGGGTCTCCGGGAGGTCGTTCCAGGGCCGATCTCCGGAGGGGGGTGGGTGACGACAGTCACGCGGTCCGTCACTTGTGGTCTGGGTCCGGTCCGGGGTACGAGCGGGACGACAAAAAGCGAGAGGCCCGGAACCTGACGGTTCCGGGCCTCTCGCACTGCGGCGATCCCGACGGGACTTGAACCCGCGACCTCCACCTTGACAGGGTGGCGAGCTAACCAACTGCTCCACGGGACCAGAGTTTTCTGATCTCGTTCACTCGCTTGCCGCGCTGCGAACAAGACAGACTGTAGCCCATGGTGGGCCCCCAGGTCGAACTGGCTCCTGAAGGCCCACCCGCAGCTCAGAGCACGGCCCGTGCGGCGTCCATCGCCTTCATGATCCGCTTCTCCGAGACCGGGCTCGGCGTGCCCAACGACTGGGCGAAGAAGCTGACCCGCAACTCCTCGATCATCCAGCGGATCGCCCGCACCTCCTCGGACGGCTGCCGCCCGGCCGGTACCGCCGCCAGCAGCTCCCCGTACGCCTGCTGCACCTGCTGGACCTTCAGCAGCTGCTGGGCGTCCCGCTGGGGGTGGTTGGGCAGCGCCTCCAGCCGGCGGTCCACCGCCAGCAGGTAGCGCTTGAGGTCGGGCAGCCGCTGCCAGCCGGTGGCCGTCACGAAGCCCGGGTGCACCAGCGAGGCCAGGTGCAGCCGGATGTCGTTCACCGCGTTCAGCAGCACCGGGCTGCTCACCGACTTCAGCCGGGTCGAGGCCTTGTGGAAGGCGATCAGCGCGGTGGCCGTCTTCAACGTGGTGTCCGCGGACAGGTCGTACAGGTCCGCGCGCACCTTGTCGTGCAGCTTGCCGAAGGCCGCCTCGTCCCAGGCCGGGCCGCCGGCCAGGGTCATCAGCCGGTCGGTCGCGGCCGACACCACGTCCTCGAACAGCGCGGTGATCGACCCGTGCGGGCTGTGCGAGAGCGCCAGCTTCGCCTGGTTGCCCAGCCGCCCCTGGATCGACTTGGCCGGGGAGTTGACGGTCAGCATCAGCAGCCGGCGGGTGCCCTCCCACATGGCCTGCGCCTGCGCCTGCGGGGTGTCGAACAGCTTGACGCCCACCGACGCGCCCTCGTCCACCAGTGCCGGGTAGGCGCGCAGCGAGTGGCCGCGGGAGCGCTGCTCGAAGGTGCGCTGGAGCACCGGCAGCCCGGCCGGCCAGGCGGTCAGCCCGCCCTGCTCGATGCCCTGGCCGGAGGCCGCCGAGGAGAGCGTCTCCTTGAGCTTCGGCTTGAGCTTCAGCCGCAGCTCCTCCAGGTCCTTGGACTCGGCGAGCTTGCGGCGGCCGTCCACCACCCGGAAGGTCACCTTGAGGTGCTCCGGCACCCGCTCGTCGTCCCAGGCCTTCGGCGGCACGGTGACCGCCGTCAGCCGCTTCAGGACGTGCTCCAGGGACGGCAGCAAGGGCTCCTGGCGGTCCTTCACCTGGCGCAGTGCCGCCTTGGCGAAGTCCGGTGCCGGGACGAAGTTGCGCCGGATCGCCTTCGGCAGCGACTTGATGTACGCGGTGACCAGCTCCTCCCGCAGACCGGGGATCTGCCAGTCGAAGCCCTCCGCGGTGACCTGGTTGAGCACCGGCAGCGGGATGTGGACGGTCACGCCGTCCGCGTCGCTGCCCGGCTCGAACTGGTAGGTCAGCTTGAAGCGCAGCTTGCCCTGCTGCCAGTAGTCCGGGTAGTCGGCCTCGGTGACGCCGTCCGCGGCGTCGTTGATCAGCATCGACTTCTCGAAGTTCAGCAGGTCCGGCTGCTCGTGCCGGGCCTTCTTCCACCAGGAGTCGAAGTGCCGGGTGGAGACGACGTCGTCGGGCAGCCGGGCGTCGTAGAAGTCGAACAGGGTCTGGTCGTCCACCAGGATGTCCCGGCGGCGGGCCCGGTTCTCCAGCTCCTCGACCTCGCCGAGCAGCTTGCGGTTCTCGGCGAAGAACTTGTGGTGGGTCTCCCAGTCGCCCTCGACCAGGGCGTTGCGGATGAACAGCTCCCGGCAGAGCTCCGGGTCGATCCGCCCGTAGTTGACCTTGCGCTGGGCGACGACCGGCATCCCGTAGAGGGTGACCTTCTCGTACGCCAGGACGGCGCCGGCCTTCTTCTCCCAGTGCGGCTCGCTGTAGCTGCGCTTGATCAGGTGGCCGGCCAGTGGCTCGACCCACTCCGGCTCGATCTTGGCGTTGATCCGCGCCCACAGCCGGGAGGTCTCCACCAGCTCGGCCGACATCACCCAGCGCGGCGGCTTCTTGAACAGGCCGGAGCCCGGGAAGACCGCGAAGCGGGCGCCGCGCGCACCGCCGTACTCGCGCTTCTCCACGTCGAACAGGCCGATGTGGGAGAGCAGGCCGGCCAGCAGCGACTGGTGGATCCGGTCCGCGTCCGGCTCTCCCTCGTGACCGCCGGCCCGGGTGGGATCTTCCTCGATCGTGACACCCAACTGCTTCGCGACGGTGCGCAGTTGGGTGTAGACGTCCTGCCACTCCCGTATCCGCAGGTAGTTCAGGAACTCGGCCTTGCACATCCGGCGGAAGGCCGAGGAGGAGAGTTCCTTCTGCTGCTCCCGGACGTAGCGCCACATCGCCAGGTAGGAGAGGAAGTCCGAGGTCTCCGAGTTGAACCGGCGGTGCCGGTCGTCGGCGGCCTGGCGCTTCTCGGCGGGGCGCTCGCGCGGGTCCTGGATGGAGAGCGCGGCGGCGATCACCATGACGTCGCGCACGCAGCCGTTGCGGTCCGCCTCCAGCACCATGCGGGCCATCCGCGGGTCCACCGGCAGCTGGGCGAGCTTGCGGCCGAGCTGGGTCAGGCGCTTGCGCGGGTCCTTCTCCTCCGGGTCCAGCGCGCCCAGCTCGTGCAGCAGGTGTACGCCGTCCTTGATGTTGCGGGAGTCCGGCGGGTCCAGGAAGGGGAAGGCGGCGATGTCGCCGAGACCCGCCGCCGTCATCTGCAGGATCACCGAGGCCAGGTTGGTGCGCAGGATCTCGGCGTCGGTGAACTCGGGGCGGGAGAGGAAGTCCTCCTCCGAGTACAGCCGGATGCAGATGCCGTCCGAGGTGCGGCCGCAGCGGCCCTTGCGCTGGTTGGCGCTGGCCTGGCTGATCGCCTCGATCGGCAGCCGCTGCACCTTGGTGCGGTGGCTGTAGCGGGAGATCCGGGCGGTGCCCGGGTCGATCACGTACTTGATGCCGGGGACGGTCAGCGAGGTCTCGGCCACGTTGGTGGCCAGCACGATCCGGCGGCTGCGCGAGCGCTGGAAGACCTTGTGCTGCTCGGCCGAGCTGAGCCGGGCGTACAGCGGCAGGATCTCGGTGTTCTTCAGCTTCAGCTTGGTGAGGGCGTCGGCGGTGTCGCGGATCTCGCGCTCGCCGGAGAGGAAGACCAGGATGTCGCCCGGGCCCTCGTCCTGCAGTTCCTGGGCGGCGTCGCAGATCGCCTGGACCTGGTCCCGGTCGCGGTCGGCCTCGTCGCCGTCCTCGTCCTCCTCCAGGACGGGCCGGTACCGGACCTCGACGGGGTACGTACGGCCGGAGACCTCGACGATCGGAGCGTCGCCGAAGTGCCGGGCGAAGCGCTCCGGGTCGATGGTCGCGGAGGTGATCACGACCTTGAGGTCAGGGCGGCGCGGGAGCAGCTGCTTGAGGTAGCCGAGCAGGAAGTCGATGTTGAGGCTGCGCTCGTGGGCCTCGTCGATGATCAGGGTGTCGTACTGGCGCAGATCGCGGTCGGTCTGGATCTCCGCCAGCAGGATGCCGTCCGTCATCAGCTTGACCAGGGTGTCCTGGCCGACCTGGTCGGTGAACCGGACCTTCCAGCCGACCGCCTCGCCGAGCGGGCTGTTCAGCTCCTCCGCGACGCGCTCGGCCACCGTACGGGCGGCGATCCGGCGCGGCTGGGTGTGGCCGACCAGGCCGCGCACGCCGCGGCCCAGCTCCAGGCAGATCTTCGGGATCTGGGTGGTCTTGCCGGAACCGGTCTCACCCGCGACGATCACCACCTGGTGGTCCCGGATCGCCTCCAGGATGTCGTCCTTCTTCTGGCTGACCGGCAGCTCGGCGGGATAGCCGATCTCCGGGACGGCGTTCCGGCGCTGCTCGACCAGCAGCTCGGCACGGTCGATGTCGGCGGCGATCTCGGCGGCGATCTTCTGTCGGGCCTCGGGCTTCCGGACCCGGCGGGCCCCCTCCAGCCGACGCCCGAGCCGCACCTCGTCGCGCAGGGTCAGCTCGGGCAGGCGGGCGGCCAGCTCACCGATTCCGGGACCCTCGGCGGGTGCGGGGGCGGACTGGACTGCGGGAGAACTCACTGCGGGCATCCCTCTAGGTTCGCAAGGAGGTACGGCGGAGCGCACCTCGGTTTTCGAGCTCCTCCAGTGTCACAGCCGCCGGCGCGGAATCGCGAACGGCGGGCAACGGTCGGCGGGGGTTCCGGGCTCTGGGGGGTTGAGGAGGTGCTCATGGGAGCCCAGAAGACCGCACGGGACGAGGAGTTCCGGGCGTTCGCCGGCGGTGCGTGGTCACGGTTGCTGCGGACGGCGTATCTGCTCGCGGGGGACCGGCACGGCGCCGAGGACCTGGTCCAGCAGGCGCTGGAGCGGGCCTACGTCGCCTGGGGCAGGGTCCGGGCGGCCGACGACCCGAACGCCTACGTGCGCCGGATCCTGATCAACGAGCACGCCCGGCGGTTCCGGCGCAGACCGGCGGAGCACCTGGTCGACGCCCTCCCCGAACGGCCCGCGCCGAGCGGGCCCGACCCGGACGACCGGGCCGTGCTGCTCGCCGCGCTCGCCGCCCTGCCGCCGCGCCAGCGCGAGGCCGTGGTGCTGCGGTACTGGGAGGACCTCAGCGAGTCCCAGACCGCGGCGGCGATGGGCTGCTCGGTCGGGACGGTGAAGAGCCAGGCGGCCAGGGGGCTGGCCAAGCTCCGGGAGGCTTCCTCACTCAACGGGCTGACGACCATCGGAGGCGGAAGATGAGCAACGAGGACATGGCCGGGGCCGAGGCCGCGGCGTCGTACGAGCTGGGCGACCTGGCCGGGAGCGTCGAGATCGGGGCCGTCCCGTACGACCGGCTGGTCGCCGGCGGGCGTCGCCGGCTGCGGCGCCGGCGGCTGCTGACCGGGGCGGCCGCAGCGGCGGTGGTCGTCGCGGTGGCCGGGGCGGGCGCGGCGTTCGGCGGGTACGGGCGGGGAGCCGGCGGCGCCTCGGTGGCCGCCGTTTCCTCCGCGGCTGCGACCGCTTCGGGCACGCCGTCGGCCTCCCCTACCCCGTCGGCCGTCCCCACCCCGACGGCCACCCCCACCCCGACGCCTTCGGCCGCTCCGTCCGGGACCGCGCGGGACCCGTTCACACCGATCCGGGTCAAGGTCCGGGAGGGCACCGTCAACGGCCACGCCCTGGAGGCCTGGGTCGCCCTGTGGCCGGCGGCCCCCACCGCGGAGGACGGCCTCAAGCAGGGCCGGCTGATCGGGGAGGAGCGGCGCGCCGCCGACCCGAACCTGTTGTCGGACCCCGAGCAGAGCGGCAACCCGGCCTGGGAACCGCACACGGACCGGGTCGACGTCTATCTGACCGCGGACGGCACGCGGCAGCCCGGAGACTTCGTGGAAGCGACCACCGCCCCGGGCGGGACGGCAAAGGGCGATTCGGAGGGCATCATCAAGGGCGTGGTGCTCAACCGCGTGGTCGGGGCGGCGGGCCGCCCGGACATGGTGGTCGTCCCGGTCGGACCCGAGGTCGCGAAGGTCGTGGTCACCTGGAAGACCGGCGGCTCCGTCGAGGCGGTGCCGGTCGCGGTCGGGGACTCCCCGGTCCACTGGTACGCCGTCGTCCGCAGACCGGGTTCCACCGACAACACCGCCACCTCCTACGCCGCGGACGGGTCGGTGCTGCGGACCCAGAGCACCTGGTGGTGATCCGGCGCCGGGGTCACGGGTCGAGCCGCCGCCGCACCCGATTGTCAGTGTCGTGCGCCACAGTGGACCGGTGGCGTGACGAAGCGTCGACGATCGGGAAGGCGGTGGCCGATGAGCGGCGCGACGGGCCTGTCGAAGGACCGGCTGGGGCGGATGCGCGACGTCCTGTCCCGGCACGTCGAACAGGGCCAGGTGCCCGGCCTGGTGGCCGCCGTGGCCCGCGACGCCGACCTCCACGTCGAGGTGCTCGGCAGCCTGGACACGGCCGGCAGCGCCCCGGTGCGGCGGGACACCCTCTTCCGGATCGCCTCGATGACCAAACCGGTCACCGCGGTGGCCGCCCTCACCCTGGTCGAGGAGTGCCGGCTGCGACTGGACGACCCGGTCGACGACCTGCTGCCCGAGCTGGCCGACCGCCGGGTGCTGCGCCGGCCGGACGGCGAGCTCGACGACACCGAGCCCGCCCTGCGGTCGATCACCCTGCGCGACCTGCTCACCTTCGGGCTCGGCTACGGCTTCGCGATGCTCCCGCCGTCCGCGCCGATCGCCCGGGCGACGGCCGAACGCGGAGTCGACGTCCGGCCGCCCCGGACGGACTACCCCGAGCCTGACGAATTCCTACGCCGCCTCGGTGAGTTGCCGCTGCTGCACCAGCCCGGGGCGGGCTGGCGCTACCACACCGGCTCGACCGTCCTCGGCATCCTGCTCGCCCGCGCCTGCGGCAAGCCGCTCGGCGAGGTGCTGCGCGAGCGCGTCCTCGACCCCCTCGGCATGCGGGACACCGACTTCACCGTCCCCGCCGACCAGCTGCACCGGCTCCCGGTCGAGTACGTGCGCGACCGGGCGAGCGGCCGGCTCGTCCCGTACGACGACCCGGCCGACAGCGCCTGGGCCCGGCCGGCGCGCCTCGACGACGGCGGCGGCGACCTGGTCTCGACACTCGACGACTACCTCGCCTTCGCCCGGATGCTGCTGGCCGGCGGCGAGGGGGCCGGAGGCGTCCGGGTCCTCTCCCGGCCGGCCGTCGAGCTGATGACCACCAACCACCTCAGCGCAGTCCAACTCGCCGACTCGGCACCGCTGTTGGGGCGCGACGAGCTCACCGGCTGGGGCTTCGGCGTCTCCGTCGCCACCAGTCGCACCGGCCTCGCCGCCCCCGGCCGCTACGGCTGGGACGGCGGGCTCGGCACGGTGTGGTTCAACGACCCGGCCGAACGGCTGACCGGCGTCCTGCTCACCCAGCGGATGTTCGAGAACCCCGCCCCACCGGCGGTGGCACGGGACTTCGAGGTGCTCGCGTACCAGGCCCTGGCGGGGTGAGCGCGGCCTCGTCGGCGTCCGGGAGCCAGTCCCGGGCCGGGTCGTACTCCAGCCACCGGCTGCGGGCGGCCTCCGTCGTGAACGCCTCCAGCAGCTGCTCCAGCCGGGGGTGCGGGTCGGTGCCCGCGTCGGCCCGCCAGAGCAGCGACCAGGCGTAGAGCGGGGTCGGACCGGCCAGCGGGACGGTACGGACGCCCGGGCGGTCGGGGAGCGGGCCGTCGGCGGGGACCAGCGAGAAACAGGTCGGATCGGCCCGGACCTGGTCGACGAAGTGCTCCAGACCCAGATTGGTCGAGCCGACCCGGTCGGTGATGCCGAAACGGGCGGCGAAGCGGGTCAGGAAGTCCAGCCGGTCCACCGCCGCCGGATAGCGCAGCACACTGCCGCGCAGCTCCGCCGGGCTCAGGGTGTCGCGGCCGGCCAGCGGATGGTCGGCGGACAGCAGGGCGTCCACCGGCTCCAGACGGACCAGCCGGTGCGTCAGCCCGGCGTCGGCGCCGTCCGGCAGGGCGTGCACCCGGCCGAACCCGGCGTCCGACTCCCCGCGCAGCAACGCCGCCGCCACCGACGGCAGATCCCGCCCCGGCACCGGCTCCACCTCCAGCCCCGGCGCCGCGTCCACCGCCCGCGCCAGCGTCCGCATCGGCGCGTACAGGTGCCCCCACACATCCACCCGCAGCGGCCGCCCGGCCCCCTGCACGGATGCCACCGCCCGCTCCCCCTGCGCCAGCACCCGCCGCGCCGGCTCCAGGAACCGCCGCCCCGCCCCGGTCAGCCCCACCCCGCGGGCGTCCCGTTCCAACAACCGCACCCCGAGCGCCGCCTCCAACCGGGCCACCCGCTTCGACAGCCCCTGCTGACTGATCCCCAACCGCCCGGCCGCCCGCCCGAAGTGCAACTCCTCGGCGGCGACCACGAACGCCCGCACCTGCGCCAGATCCAGATCCACCCGGGCACCTTAGGCGGTGTGGGGGAGGGGGGTGGGGGCACCCGCCGGGGGCGGGCGCGGAGCGGGAGGCGCCGTGGGTGGTGCTTTCGTGGTGGTCGGTGGCTTTCGGCCGCGCGTCGCACCCCATTCCTCCTCGCCTGACAACCGTCGGTTGTCGTGGCCCGCCGCCGGTTGTTGGACCGGCCGGTGGCGGGCGCGGTGAGCTGGGGGGTCCGATCGAGCGGAGGGAGTGCGGGGATGAAGGCGCTGGTGGCGGCGGGCGGGGCGGTGCGGTTCGCGGAGGTGGAGCAGCCGCGGCCGGGGGCCGGGGAGGCGCTGGTGAAGGTGGAGGCCTTCTCGGTGAACCGGGGGGAGACGTTCCAGCTGGAGGCGCCCAGGCCCGGGTGGCGGCCGGGCAAGGACGTCGCCGGGCTGGTCGTCCAGGCCGCCGCCGACGGGTCGGGGCCCGGGGTGTGCCGCCGGGTGGTCGGCCATCCGTCGGCAGGGGGGTGGGCCGAGTACGTGTGCGTGCCGACCTCCTCGCTCGCCGAACTGCCCGACAGCCTGGACGCCGTCCGGGCCGCCGCGCTGCCGCTGGCCGGCCTCACCGCGCTGCGGCTGCTGCGGGCCGCCGGGGCGCTGGCCGGACGGCGGGTGCTGCTGACCGGGGCCTCCGGCGGGGTCGGACACTACTTCACCGAGCTGGCCGCCGCGGCCGGGGCCGAGCTGACCGTCGTCACCGCCTCCCCGGAACGCGGCCGGCGGCTGGCCGAGCTGGGGGCCGCCGAGGTGCTGCACGAGCTCGGTGCGGCGCGCGGCCCGTACGACCTGGTGCTGGAGTCCACCGGCGGCGCCGCGCTGCCGCTCGCGCTGGCCCGGCTGGCCCGGCGCGGCACCCTGATCTGGTTCGGCCAGGCCTCCCGGACGCCCGCCACGCTCGACTTCTTCGACTTCTTCAAGGGCCCCGAGTCGGCCACCCTGCGGCACTTCCACTACGCCGACTCCGACGTGCCCGACGGCGAGGACCTGGCCACCCTGGTGCGCCTGGCGGAGCAGGGCCGGCTGACCCCGGAGCTCGGCCGGATCGCGCCCTGGGAGCAGACCGCCACCGTGCTCACCGACCTGCGCGAGCGCCGGATCCGCGGCAAGGCCGTACTGACCGTCGCCTGAACCCCCCTCCTTCCGGAAAGGAACTCCCACCATGTCCTTCGTCGACGACGCCGACCAGTTGCCCGCCTTCGTCGAGGTGAACCGCCCCCGCGCCCACGGCGCCGGCCTCGACCTGTTCGAATACGACCGGGTGACCGCCCCGCTGACCTCCCTCCATGACTGGCCGGCCGCCTTCGCCGCCGCCGGGCGCCGGTACGCCTCCGCGGCCGAGCGCGCCGCCGCCGAGGGCCGTACGGTCACCGCCGGCACCGC
Organism: Kitasatospora sp. NPDC048296; assembly: GCF_043201815.1. Classification (NCBI taxonomy): domain Bacteria; kingdom Bacillati; phylum Actinomycetota; class Actinomycetes; order Kitasatosporales; family Streptomycetaceae; genus Kitasatospora; species Kitasatospora sp. NPDC048296. The sequence continues at coordinate 21,294 of NZ_JBICZB010000052.1, read as the reverse complement.
CTACCGCGACGCCGCCCGCTGGTTCCACGTCGCGGGGCTGCTGCCGCACCCCGACCGGGCCGCCGCCGCCCGGCTCGCCGCCGAGGCCGACACGGCGATGCGGCGGGCGCTGGCGCTGCTGGAGCCGACCGCGGAGCGGGTGGAGGGCGAGGGCTTCGCGGGCTGGCTGCGCCGCCCGGCCCCGGTAGGGGAGGCCGCCCCGGCGGGGCAGGCCCCGGTGGTGGTGGTCGTGCCGGGCATGGACTCCGGCAAGGAGGAGTTCCACGCGGTCGCCGAGGCCCTGCTGGCCCGGGGGGTCGCGGTGCTCGCGATCGACGGGCCCGGCCAGGGCGTCCTGGCCGCCACCAGCGCGCCGGAGCCGGACTACCAGCGGGTGGTCGGCCGCGCCCTGGACGCGATCGCCCACCACGACGGCCTGGACCCCGCCCGCGTCGCCGTGATCGGCCTCAGCCTGGGCGGCTACTACGCCGCGACGGCCGCCGCCCGCGAGCCGCGGCTGCGCGCAGCGGTGACGGTCAGCGGCCCGTACCGGCTGGACTGGGAGCACCTGGTGCCGTTCGTCACCGAGACCCTCGCCCAGCGCTGCGGCGGCCCCGAGGCGGCCCGCGCCTTCGCGGCCCGGGTCGACCTGACCGCCCTCGCCCCGGTGATCACCCTCCCGCTCCTGGTGGTCGAGGGCGGCGAGGACCGCATCCCGGGCATCACCAACGCCACCGCCCTCGCCTCGGAGGCCCCGAACGCCGAGCTGCTCCTCGTCCCCCACGGGAACCACCTCCTCGGCACCGCCCTCCCCGACTGGCTCCCCACCACCGCCGACTGGCTCGCCGCCCGGCTCGCCTGACGGGGCCACGGGAGCAAAAGAGCGAAGCCCCCGTAGCGAATTCGCTACGGGGGCTTCCCGGTTGTGGCCAGGGCCGGGGTCGAACCGGCGACCTTCCGCTTTTCAGGCCAAGCCGGGGCGTTGATATGCCCCGGTTCGGGAGATCCTGCTGTACGTAGAAGGCCGCCTTCGGACGCCGTCGTTCGGGCTGATTGGCGTCAGCGTTGGCGTCAACCGGCGGAGCTTCGCATGTGCTGGGTGTGCTCAGTAGGGGAGCAGGCCGGTCGTGATCAGCTCGAAGTCGAACGGCTCCGGGATATGGATGGTCTCGCCGAACGCGATGTCCTCGCGGCGGTGGTACTTCGTGCCGTCGGGTCGGCTGAAGAGCGTGACCGCCTTCTCCCTTGCGTCGATCACGAGGTAGAGAGGGATTCTCATGAGCGGGTAGTCCCGTACCTTACCCACCCAGTCGTTCTCCGGGTTGGACGGTGAGACCAGTTCGACGGCAATCGCAGCAACCTCGGCAGGAACCTGGTTGTCCCTGGTCGTGAGTGCATCGTCCGGCAGGTACGTCAGGTCGGGATTGCGGCTCTTGCCGACATTGGGCGAGACGAGGTCCGTGTTCTCGCTGGGCAGTAGTCCTGCCGGGGCGTGTGCGTCGAACTGGCGGCGCACCACCAAGAGATTCCGTTGGTGAATACCCGAGGGACTGACCATCATGACGATGGTGTCGCCGGAGATTTCGACCTTGAACCCGTCTGGCAGGCTCCTGCGGGCCTCTTCAAGGAGCGCGAAGTGCTCGGGGTTCATGCGCGGTGCCCTTCCGGGTGAGTCAGCCGATGTTCCAGCCTAGTCGGCGAGTCCGCCGTTGGCCGGGTCTTTCATCTCCGCGTCAGGTTCAGCCGAGAAGTGCACGGGTCGGTCCCGGTCGGCCGGCGTGGCAGCTGCCTGTGGGCGTATGTCTGCCTCGGGCTTGGCGGATTTCATCATCGAGGATCGGCATTCCCGTTAGGGTCGCCGCGATGAGCGAGTACCAGTACTACGAGTTCCTGGCGATCGACCGACCGCTGAGCAGCGACGAGCAGGGGCAACTGCGGTCGCTGTCCACCCGGGCCCGGATCACCGCGACCAGCTTCACCAACGAATATCAGTGGGGCAACTTCCGCGGCGACCCTCGGCGGATGGTGGAGCAGTACTACGACGCCCACCTCTACCTGACCAACTGGGGCACCCGTCAGGTGATCCTGCGCCTGCCCAAGGAGCAGCTCCCGCTGCGGGCGCTGGAGCCGTACTGCTTCGACGAGTACGTCGAGGCATGGACGACCAAGACCCACCTCGTCCTGGACCTGCGGAGCGAGGACGAGGGCGGGGACTGGGCGGAGGGCGCCGAGGACTCGCTCGGTGCCATCGCCGGGGTGCGGGCCGAGCTGGCCGCCGGGGATCGCCGCGCCCTGTACCTCGCCTGGCTGTCCGCCATCGGCGCCTGGGCACTCGAGGAGGACGACGAGGAGGAGTACCGGGCAGCGGTCGAGCCTCCGGTCCCGGCCGGGCTCGACCGGCTCACCGCACCGCAGCGGGCGCTCGCGGACTTCCTGCGGGTCGACGCCGACCTGCTGGCGGTGGCCGCCGAGGCCAGCCCGCCCGCCCCCGCACCTCGGAAGAGGCCCGGGAAGAAGGAGCTGGCGCCGCTGATCGCCGCACTTCCCGAGACGGAGAAGGACGACCTCCTGTTGCGCCTCGCGCTGGGTGATGAGCCTCAGCTGGGAGCCGGACTCTTGCGCCGACTGCGCGGCGAACCGTCTGTCGCGACGGTGCCGGGCCAGCGCTCCGCCGCGGAACTGCTGGACGCAGCGCATGCGCGAATCACGGAACGCCGGCAGCGCGCCGAGCGGGTTCGAGTCGAAGCGCGGGCGACGAAGCTGACCGCCCTGGCCGCCGACGAGGAAGCGATCTGGCGCGAGGCCGAGAACCACGTCGCGTGTAAGCAGGTGGCCCGCTACGACGTCGCCGTGGCCCTCCTGGTCGAGCTTCGTGACGCCTGTGACCACGTCGGACGCGGCGTTCAGTTTCGGCAGCGGCTGGCCGCGCTCCGCGACCAGCATCGGCACCTGCCCGGTCTGCTGCGTCGGCTCGACGACCGGGCACTGCGAGGCTGATGCCTGTCCGGCCTGCTTGTGGCACGCGCGGAGGAACACCAGCGGCCCCGGCGGCGATCCAGTAACTGGTGTCAGTGGCCCTCGGTCCAGAACTGCTGGAGTCGCGCGATCGCCTGGGCCTTGTTCAGCTCGGCGACCTGGTTCTCGGTGAGTCCGACGCGGTTGATCAGCATGTGGACCAGATCCGCGGGAAGTGCCTCGCGCGGTGGCTCGGGCGCGCCTCGATCGGGAAGCGTGCCGTCCAGGACGCACGGCCAGAAGACATCCTCCGTCACGTCCAGCTGATCGCGGAGGATGTGCGCCCACATGCTCGCGCCGTACGCGGTGCGGTCGACCGGATGCGATACCCGAGTACGCAGGATCCGCCCGTCGGGGAGACCGAACTCATAGGTGATGTGGTGGGTGCCGGTGCGGCCGCGCGCGTCACGTACGCGGTCCCAGCCTTCAACCTTGCAGAACTGCTCGTGCTGTTCGCGTGTCGGCTGAGGCCAGGTCACTTCGCGACTCCGAGCAGCCAGTCGCGGAGCTGTGCGTCGTCGCTGAGACCGATCAGCTGGACCAGGCCCCAGTTGTCGCGGTGGTTCGGAGCGCTCAGCAGTCGGTCCTGCCAGTCCTCCGCATACTCGCGGAGCGCGTCGACCATCTCGTCGATGGCCTCGTCGAACGTGCCGCCGTCCGCGGCGACCGGGAGGCCAGGGAAGAACACCGACCAGCCGCCGCCCTCGGCGACCACCTCGGCCTTGGACGGGCACAGCAGCGTGAGCGCGTGGCGTAGCCGTCCCGCGTCGACCACCGCCGCGTACCCGGTGTCCCGGCGAACGGTCGCGACCCGACCCTGCCCTGCCGCGTCCAGTAGGTCCTTCAGGTGCGCTCGGGCTTCGGTGTAGCTCTCGTAGTGGACTGCTGTCATGGGGAGCCTCCTCGTCCGAGAACCAGGGTCGCCCTATGGCGGAAGTACGTCAAGTACGTCACGTACTCGCTGGGGCTCGTGAGAGGAGCGACCGTCCGCCGTGCCGTTGGCGTCAAACGGCACGAAAATGCCCCCGAAGCGAGCTGCTTCGAGGGCATCGTGCCTGTTCAGGCAATTGTGGCCAGGGCCGGGGTCGAACCGGCGACCTTCCGCTTTTCAGGCGGACGCTCGTACCAACTGAGCTACCTGGCCGTACTGCACCGTCTCTTGCGAGACGAGCGATCCCGACGGGACTTGAACCCGCGACCTCCACCTTGACAGGGTGGCGAGCTAACCAACTGCTCCACGGGACCTTGTAGTGGCGAACCACTAAGGTCTTGCGGTACTGCACTTTACTACGGTGTACTGCGTGCCCCCAACGGGATTCGAACCCGTGCTACCGCCTTGAAAGGGCGGCGTCCTGGGCCACTAGACGATGAGGGCTTGCGGCCTGTCCCGCTGTTTCCAGCGTTCGGGGACGTCGAGAAGCATATGGGATGCGGGGCGGATCGCCAAAACGGGTTTGGGCCGGGTGGGGGGCCGGGCCTGGGCGGGAGTCAGGACCAGCCGAGCTCGTCCAGCTCGTGGTCGTCGAAGCCGAAGTGGTGGGCGACCTCGTGGATGACGGTGGTGCGGACCTCCTCGACCACCTGTTCGCGGGTCTCGCAGTGGCGCAGGGTGGGGCCGCGGTAGATCAGGATGCGGTCGGGCAGGACCCCGGCGTACCACTCGCCGCGCTCGGTCAGCGGAGTGCCCTCGTAGAGGCCGAGGAGTTCGGGGTCGTCGGGGTCGGGTTCGTCCTCGACGAAGACCGCGACGTTGTCCATCATGGCGGCGAGCTTCGGGGGGATCTGGTCCAGGGCGTCGCTGACCAGTGTTTCGAACTCTTCCCGGGTCATCTCCACCGGATCATTGTCGGGTCTCGGGTGACGGCGTGCCAGACAGCGGACGCCGGTGTTTGATGGGGCCGTGACGACTTCGGAGGACGCCTTGGACGACACCGCGGAGGGCCCGGTGCGGACCGGGTCGCCGGCCGCGGCGGCGGTGCGGGGCCGGCCGCCGGTGCTGCGCGGGCAGGGGTCGGCCGTGGCGGTGGTCGCGGTGGGCGGCGCGATCGGGGCGGTGGCCCGGTACGCGGCCGGGCTGGGCTGGGAGACCGGGCCGACGGCGTTCCCGTGGACGACGCTGCTGATCAACGTGGTCGGCTGCGCGGTGATCGGGGTGTTCCTGGTGGCGATCACCGAGGGGCGTCCGGCGCATCCGCTGCTGCGGCCGTTCTTCGGCACCGGGGTGCTGGGCGGGTTCACCACCTTCTCGACCTACTCGGTGGACATCCGCCGGCTGCTGGAGGCGGGGCGGCCGGGGCCCGGGCTGGCGTACCTGGGGCTGACCCTGCTGGGCGCGCTCGGCGCGGTGTGGGCGGCGGCGGTGCTGACCCGGCGTCTGATCCGCCGCCCGGTCCGCGACGGGGGTGCCCGGTGAGCCGGCTGAGCGGGCCGGCGCTGCGGCTGACCGTGCTGGTGGGCGAGAGCGACATGTGGCACCACCGCCCGGTGTACAGCGAGGTCGTGCACCGGGCGCGGGCGACCGGGCTGGCCGGGGCGAGCGTGTTCCGGGGCATCGAGGGGTTCGGCGCCTCGTCGCTGGTGCACACGGCCCGGCTGCTGTCGCTGAGCGAGGACCTGCCGGTGGCGGTGGTGATCGTGGACGAGGAGGAACGGGTGCGGGCGTTCCTGCCGCAGCTGGAGGAGCTGGTGGCCGAGGGGCTGGTGGTGCTGGACCACTGCGAGGTCGTCCGGTACACGGGCCGTGCGGCCGAGCGCGGCGCGGGCGGGGGAGCGCGGTGAACTGGCTGCTGGTGGTGGCGGGCGCCGTGGTCGGCGCGCCGCTGCGGTACCTGACCGACCGGGCGGTGCAGTCCCGGCACGACTCGGTGTTTCCGTGGGGCACCTTCACGGTGAACGTGTTCGGCTGCCTGGTGTTCGGCCTGCTGGCCGGGGCGGTGGCGGCCGGCGCGGCCTCCTCGCACGTCCGACTGCTGGTCGGGACGGGCTTTTGCGGGGCGCTGACCACCTACTCGACCTTCTCGTACGAGACGCTGCGACTGGCCGAGGCCGGCGCCGTGCGGTACGCGGTGGCGAACGTGGCCGGCAGCCTGGCGGCCGGCCTGGCCGCGGTCTACGCGGGGGCGGAGCTGGCCTCGGCGCTCTGGGGCTGAGCGGGCCCGTCCGCGGCCGCCGCGAGCCGCCGGGAGCCGTCGGGAGCGGCCCGAGAACTGCCGTGCAGCCCGTGTCCCGCCGCGCCCGGCGCGCGTTGGGCACCGAAAGCGGCCGCGCGCCAGTGGGCGGCCCGGGTGGGGCGGTGGAGAGGAAGCTCGGTGGCTTCGGTGCGGGCGGTGCGGACGGTGCGGGCGGTTCGGGCGCGGGTGGCCGCGCCGGTGCGGGAGACGGCGCTGCGGGAGGCGGCGCTGCGGCGGTCACGCGCGGTACGGGCGGCGGCGGTGCTGGCGGTGGCCGGGCTGGGGCTGACCGGCTGCATGTCGGTCGGTCCGGCGGCGGACGAGAAGCACGGCGGGGTGGCCCCGGTCGGGCAGGCCGGTCCGGCGGGCAAGCCGGGGGCGACGGCCGGTCCCCCGGCCTCGCCCGGCGCCGGGCACCCGGGGGGCGTCTCGGGGCGTCCGGAGCGTCCTGGGGGCTTGCAGGCAGAGAACGCGCCCGCCGGGGCCACGCCCACCGTGGCGGGTGAGGTCGCGCCGGGTGCGAACGGCGTGGTCGCCGGCGTGGTCCCGGTGCCGGGGGCGGGCGCTCCCGAGAGCGCGCCGGGCGGCGGTTCGACGAGCGGTGGGCCGAGCCCCGCGCCCCACCCGGGCGGCGCTTCGGCCGGCAGCGGAGGCACCGCCGGTCCCGGCGGCACGGGCGGGGCGGGCGGCACCGGCGAGGGCCGCTCCGGCGGCGGTTCGGCCGGGACCCCGTCGGCCACCCCGAGCGGCCGTCCGTCCAGCTCCCCCGAGCCGGAGCACACCACGCCCGCCGCAACCGTCCCGCCGGCCCCGGAACCCTCCCCGGGAAGCTCCGGTTCCGCGGCCCCGAGTCCGCACGCGGGTGCGCACTAGCAAGCTGGCCAGGACGTTTGCCTCCGGTCCCGTTGGTCCTCTATGGTGGTAGATCGTTCGTTTGATCCATTTGACTGGCGCCCTACTCCCATCTGGCGCCCTTGGCGCGTTCCGGCGATCCGTGGCTGACCGCATAGAGGCGGTTGTGAAACAGAACCCGGACTTTGGCGCGTGCCACTTCCGGAAGGTTTTGCATGTCTCTCGTTGACGACGCCCGCTTCGCCATGCCCGCGAACGAGGCCGCCGCCGATGTCACCGACGCCACCGACAACACCGAACTGATCGCCGAGGCCGCGGAGATGGCCGAGGAGATCGCCGCCGACACCGCCGAGGAGAGCGCGGAGGCCGCGGAGGCCGCCGAGCCGACCATCACCTTCGGCGACCTGGGCCTGCACGACGACGTCGTCCGCGCCCTCGCCAAGCGCGGCGTCACCACCCCGTTCCCGATCCAGGCCGCGACCATCCCGGACGCCCTGGCCGGCAAGGACGTGCTGGGCCGCGGCCGCACCGGCTCCGGCAAGACCCTGAGCTTCGGCCTGCCGCTGCTGACCCGCCTCGCCGACGGCGAGCGCACCCGCGCCAAGCACCCGCGCGGCCTGATCCTGGTCCCGACCCGCGAGCTGGCCATGCAGGTCGCCGACGCCCTGGAGCCCTTCGGCTCGGTGCTCGGCCTGCGCCTCAAGGTCGTCTGCGGCGGCACCTCGATGTCGAACCAGATCTACGCGCTGGAGCGCGGCGTCGACATCCTGGTCGCCACCCCCGGCCGTCTGCGCGACCTGCTGAACCGCGGCTCCGCCAAGCTGGACGACGTCCAGACCGTCGTCCTCGACGAGGCCGACCAGATGGCCGACATGGGCTTCCTGCCCGAGGTCACCGAGATCCTCGACCAGGTGCCGGCCGGCGGCCAGCGCCTGCTGTTCTCCGCCACCCTGGAGAACGAGATCGACACCCTGGTGAAGCGTTACCTCAAGAGCCCGGTCACCCACGAGGTCGACCCGTCGGCCGGCGCCGTCACCACCATGACCCACCACATCCTCGTGGTGAAGCCCAAGGACAAGGCGCCGATCACCAACGCGATCGCCGCCCGCAAGGGCCGCACGATCATCTTCGTCCGCACCCAGATGGGCGCCGACCGCGTCGCCGAGCAGCTGATCGAGGCCGGCGTCAAGGCCGACGCGCTGCACGGCGGCATGACCCAGGGCGCCCGCACCCGCGTCCTCGGCGACTTCAAGGACGGCTACGTCAACGTCGTCGTCGCCACCGACGTCGCCGCCCGCGGCATCCACGTCGACGGCATCGACCTGGTCCTCAACGTGGACCCGGCCGGCGACCACAAGGACTACCTGCACCGCTCCGGCCGCACCGCCCGCGCCGGCCGCTCCGGCGCCGTCGTCACCCTGGTGCTGCCGCACCAGCGCCGCGGCGTCTTCCGCCTGATGGAGGACGCGGGCGTCGACGCCAGCCGCCACATCCTGGACCACGCCTTCGACGCCGAGGTCGCCAAGATCACCGGCGCCCGCTCGCTCACCGAGGTGCAGGCCGAGAGCGCCGCCAACATCGCCGGTGCCGCCGAGCGCGAGCTCGCCGACATGACCCGCCAGCTGGAGCGCGCCCAGCGCCGCGCCACCGAGCTGCGCGAGGAGGCCGACCGCCTGGCCGCCCGTGCGGCGCGCGAGCGGGCCGAGCTGGGCATCGAGGACGAGGCCCCGGCCGCCGAGGAGGCGGGCGAGCAGGCCGCGACCGACGCCCCGGCCGCCGCCGAGGCCCCCGCTGCCGCGGCCGCGCCGCAGGCGGAGGAGCGCACCCCGTCGTACCGCGAGGCGCGCACCGAGCGTCCGGCCTTCGCACGTGACCGCGACCGTGACCGTGACGAGCGTCGTTCGGGTGGCTTCAACCGTGACCGTGACGAGCGTCGTTCGGGTGGCTTCAACCGTGACCGTGACGACCGTCGTTCCGGTGGCTTCGGCGGTGGCCGTGACCGCGACGACCGCCGTTCGGGTGGCTTCGACCGTGACGAGCGTCGTTCCGGTGGCTTCAACCGTGACCGTGACGACCGTCGTTCCGGTGGCTTCGGCGGCGGCCGTGACCGCGACGAGCGTCGCTCCGGTGGCTTCGACCGTGACGAGCGTCGTTCGGGTGGCTTCAACCGTGACCGTGACGACCGTCGTTCCGGTGGCTTCGGCGGCGGCCGTGACCGCGACGAGCGTCGCTCCGGTGGCTTCGACCGTGACGAGCGTCGTTCCGGTGGCTTCAACCGTGACCGTGACGACCGCGGCGGCCGCTCCTTCGGCGACCGTCCGGCCCGCTCCTTCGGCGACCGCCCGTCCTCCGGCCGGGACCGTGACGAGCGCGGCGGCAGCAGCCGTCCGTTCTCGCGCCGCGACGACCACCGCTCCGGCGGCCGTCCGCAGGCCGACCGCGGTGGCTTCAACCGCGACCGTGGCGGCTTCGACCGTGACCGCGGTGGCTTCGGTGGCGGCCGCGACGACCGCAAGCCGCGCTGGAAGAACTGACGTCGTACGGCCGGTGGTAGACCGCCGGCCGGACTGACCGACCGACCACACGAAGGGCCCGCTCCGTCCCCCGGAGCGGGCCCTTCGCGTTCCCCCGATACCCCCCGACACCTCCGTGTGCACGCCCCCCGAGGTGTTGTTCTGGAAGTGAGAATAACCTGTGGCGCGGCGCGGCGGTAGTCCCGTAGCGTCACGGACATGAGCAGCAGACTGCATGACGTGGCACGGGTGAACGAGGAGATCGCCGAGCGGGGGAGCTACCGGACGGCCGGCGGCGAACTCGTGCCGGTGGGGGAGCAGTTGACGGCGGCGAAGGCCGGCACGGTGTCGTACGCGCCGCGCGCGCTGGACGAGTTGTCGGCTTCCGGGGGGCCCGGGCCGGGTCCGGCCGCCGGGCGGATCGAGGTGACGGCCGAGGGGAGCATCGAGGCCGCCCGGCGGCTGGTCGCGGCCGGTGCCGGGCCGGTCGGGGTGCTGAACTTCGCCTCCGCGCGCAACCCCGGCGGCGGCTACCTGCGCGGCGCCCGCGCCCAGGAGGAGGACCTGTGCCGCAGCGCGCTGCTGTACTCCTGCCTGCTGGAGGCGCCCGACTACTACGAGGCGCACCGGGCCTCGACCGACCTGCGGTACAGCCACCGGGTGATCGTCTCGCCGGACGTCCCGGTGATCAGGGACGGGCGCGGGGCCCTGCTGGCCCGGCCGTACCCGGTCACCTTCCTGACCTCGCCCGCGCCCAACGCCGGTCAGCTGGAACGGCGTTCGCCCGGTACGGACGTCCGCGGGGTGCTCGCCGAGCGGGCCGTCCGGGTGCTCGCGGCGGCGGCCCGGCACGAGGTCCGCGCCCTGGTGCTCGGCGCCTGGGGCTGCGGGGTGTTCCGCAACGACCCGGCCGAGGTCGCCGAGGCCTTCGAGGGCGCGCTGGCCCGGTACGGGGCCGCCTTCGAGCAGGTGGTGTTCGCGGTCTGGGACCGCTCACCGGTCTCGGCGAACCGGGCGGCCTTCGAGGCCCGGTTCGGCGCGGCGGTCCGGTAGGCGGGGGCCGGCTACCGCTTGCGGGCGGCCAGCACCGTCGCGGCCGTGGAGGCGGCCGCGACCACACCGGTGACCGCGAAGACGGACGGCCAGGCGCCGATCCGCTTCGCCAGCGGGTGCGAGCCGCCGAAGGCCGCCACGTACAGGCCGGTCAGCGCCGCCGCGGTGGCCGTGCCCGCGCTCCGGCGCCACTGCGCGGCCGCCCCGGCACCGGCCACCGCCAGCACCGCGCCGCCCAGTTCGCGCCGGCCGCTCCAGCGGGCGACGCCGTAACCGCCGACCAGACCGCTCGCCGCGGTCAGCGCCGCGGGCGCGGCGGCCGAGAGCACGTTCGGGACCTTCGCCATCGTCGACTCCACTCGTCACTCGTCACGGCCGCGGCCGGAGGGGCTGCGTCGGCTTCCGACCCTAACCCGGCGAACGCGACGGCCGGCCGGGGCCTCTACCCGAAGGCCCCCACCACCGACATCCCCGGCACCGTCCGGGCCAGCAGCGGCGCCGCCTCCACCGGGTCCAGCACCCGCTCCAGCCGCAGGTCACCCGGGATCTCCTGGATGAACCGCCCGGCCGACCAGGTGCGCTCGTACGGCAGCGGCTCCAGCACCAGGGTGCGCACCCCGTCCAGCACCGGGATGTCGTCGGGCGTCCCCTCGTTCCAGAGCCAGGAGCCGTCCGGCGCGACCAGGTTGAAGGCGCCGGTCGCGATCAGCCGGCGGCCGTCCAGGAACTCGGTCCGGGCCAGCGCCACCACCTCCGGGTCCTGCGGGGTGCCGGGCAGGTGGCCGCCGCCGATCAGCAGGTCGGCGAGCAGGGTGTGCAGCTGGAAGGTGTCGCTCAGGCCGCTCATCCGCAGCAGGTAGCCGGTGCCGGTGGGGCGGTCGAGCACCAGCAGCGGCTCGTCGTCGAGCACCCGCGCCAGGTGGGCCAGGCCCTTGAGGTCGTGCTGCCCGCCCTCGTACCGGCCCGCCAGCTCCAGCAGTACGGCCGTGACGCCCGAGGCCCGGGCCTCGGCCCGGACCGGCGCGTGCGCGTAGACCGCCCAGGCGGCCTGCTGCCACAGGTGCAGCGTCCACCAGGCGACCACGGCCAGGTGCGCGTTCCACTCGTCGAGGTGCGCCGGGTCCTCGATCCGGGCGTGCGCCTCGGCCGGATCGTCCTCCTCCCGGTCGGGCAGCGGGCCGCCACCCGTCTGCGCCCAGCGCTCGACCAGCCGCTGCGCGCCGGTCAGCGCCCCGCGCAGGCCGGCCAGCACCGGGCCGGAGCAGGCCACCGGGTCGGCGCCGTACTCCACGCAGGCGCCCGTGATCATGGCCAGGTGGGCCCGGGGGAACGGTGGGGCGTCCGGCAGCAGCGCGGCCAGCCGGGGTCCGGCCGCCTGCCGCTCGGCCGGCTCGGCGGGGCCGAACAGTCCGCCGACCAGACCCAGGGCCGGGCCGAGGCGCTCGTCGTCCCCGGCCGCGACCACCGCCTCCAGCTCGGCCACCGCGTCGAGGAGGGTGGGCTGCTGACGCTGCGGAGGGAGCTGACCATGAGTCTGTTCGGGGCTCTGCCCGGGGTTCTGCTGCGGGTTCCGCTCGGGGTTCTGCTCGGTGGACATTCGCCGCAGCATAGGCGGCGGAGCCCGTCCGCCGGAAACGCCCCCGGGCTCAGGTTCGGTGACGGATACTCGCGCGGTGACCGTGTCATGCGGAGCACATCTGGAGCAGGCGCGCCGCCACCCCCGCTCCGATGGGTCACTCGCCGTGATATTTTGGTTACGCCGGGTCGGAGCGATAACCAAGTTCCGGCCCGGCCTACCGCCGGGCTGGCGGGAAGTCAGGTCTGTGGAGCTGATGTAAGACCGATGGGCGGCACACCGTCCCTTCGCTGGTAATCCAGGTCGGCAACCGGCTGTGAAGCAGAAAGCCCGACCCGCGAGGGTTGGAATCCTCCGGCCGCAGCCGGAGGAGGATGTCAACTGGCTGACCAACGCGATGCAGCCGCGTACCCACGGTCGGCGCGGGCCACTGGTGCCGCGCCGCCGGGGTGGCGCCTGCCGGTGCTGCGGATGGGTGCGTCCAACCTGGTCGTCAGCGCCCTGGTGGTGGCCGGCGGGTACCTCGCCGGGAAGGTTCAACTCGACTTCTGGACAGCCGCGTTCGCGATGCAGTTCGTCACCCCGCAGGTGGCCCGGCTGCCCGAGTTCCGGCTGCGCGCGGACCACTTCGTGGAGCGGCACGGGCTGATCATGATCATCGTCTTCGGCGAGTCGGTGATCGCCGTCGGCGTCGGCGCCGGGACGGCCGAGCTCGGGCCCGCGCTGATCGCGGTCGCGCTGCTCAGCCTGACCGTCTGCGTCGGCCTCTGGTGGGCGTACTTCGGGCACGACGACGACGCGCGCGCCGAGCACCACATGGCCGCGCTGCCCTCCGCCGAGCGCAACCGGGCCGCGGTCACCGTCTACTACCTCGGCCACTTCGGGCTGCTGCTCGGCGTGCTGCTGTTCGCCGCCGGGGTGAAGTCGGCGGTCGCCCACCCCGACGCGGCGATCACCCTCCCGCAGGCCCTCGCGCTGGCCGGGGGCATCACGCTGTACCTGGTGGTGAACACCGCCGTGCGGCGCTTCTTCGGCCTGCGTCCCCACCTGCCCCGGCTGATCGGCGCCGCCGCGGTCCTGGCGACCGTCCCGCTGGGCACCGCGGCCTCGGCGCTGGACCAGGTGGGCGCCGTGGCGGCGGTGCTGGCCGCTGTATTCGGGTACGAGTCCGCCTGTCGGCGCCCGGTGGGAGACTTCGGACATGACTGACCGAGCGACTGACCGAGCGACTGACCGAGCGACTGACAGCGCGAGTGACGGCGCGGCCGACCCCGCGATCACCGACGGCCGCTACCGGATCCGCAATGTCGGCAGCGGCCTGCTGCTGGAGGTCGCCGAGGGCTCCCGGCGCAGCGGCGCCCGCGTCCGCGTGGGCGCGGAGGACGGCTCCGACGCCCAGCTCTGGCAGCTCACCGCCGTGCACCCGGGCGGCGCGCTGTTCCACATCGAGAACGCCGCCGGCGGCAAGCGCCTGGACGTCACCGGCGCCTCCCCGGACGACGGCGTCCCGATCCAGCTGTGGTCCGCCAACGCCTTCGGCGCCCAGGAGTGGCTGCTGGAGGCCCACGTCGACGCACCGGGGACGTACACCGTCACCAGCTTCATCAGCGGCAAGCCGCTGACCGCCCCGGCGGAGCCGGACGCGGGCGTCCAGCAGTGGGAGGACGTCGACGCACCGACCCAGTGGTGGCGCTTCGAGCGTCGGTAGGAACGCGCCCTGTGCGGTCGGGAGCGCTCTGTGGTCAGACCGAGAGGTTGGCGCGCACGGCGTCCAGCTCGGCCTCGGTGACGCCGTGGGCGTGGAGGTAGGCCGGGACGGTGCCGTGGTGGGTGCGGATCCAGCCGAGGGAGGAGGCGATGTGCTCGGCGCTGACCGGGCGTGAGAGCCGCTCGGAGCCGGTCTCGTCGACGTACGGGACGGGGCCCTGGTCCAGGCCGAGGCCGAGGTTGGACAGCAGGAAGTCGGCGGTGATGTCGGCGTCGGAGGCACCCAGCAGGGACTGCAGGACGGCGATGGTGAGCCCGGTGCGGTCCTTGCCGACCGCGCAGTGCACGAGCGCCGGCAGCGCCGCCGGGTCGGTCAGGTGCCGGATGAGCGCGGCGAGCGAGGGGCCGGCGGTCTCGGGCATGAAGGCGTAGAGGTCGGCCTGGCTCTCGGGCCAGGGCCGGTCCACGTCCTCGCGGTTGGCGGGCAGGGTCGGCAGGCTGAGGGTCTCGTGGTCGAGGCCGTGTCGCTGGTCCGGCCAGACCTCCAGCTCGAACGGGCTGCGCAGGTCGATCACTGTGCGCAGGCCGAGGTCCTTGAGCTTCTGGGCGCCCTCCTCGGTGAGCGTGTGGAAGGACCCGGAGCGGTACAGCACGCCCCGGCGGAGGGCGCCGATTCCGCCCGCGTCACGGAAGTTGCGCACACCGGGGATGTCGATGAAGGCGTCGGTCATGGCCTCCACCGTACGGGCGAGGGCGGATCGGCGGAAGGAAACCGGAGAGGGCCGTCCGCTGAAGCCCCGCCCCCTGGGAACCGCCGGCCCGGCCCGGCCGGCGGGGGCCTCAGCGGCCCCCGGCGACCTCCAGGAACGCCCCTGTGGTGTACGAGGCGGCCGGGGAGAGCAGGAACAGGATCGCCTCGGCGACCTCCTCCGGCTGCCCGCCGCGCCGCATGGGCAGGTTCGGTGCGACCCGCTCGACCCGCCCGGGCTCGCCGCCGAGCGCGTGGATGTCGGTGTGGATCAGGCCCGGGCGGACGCAGTTGACCCGGATGCCCTCGGCGGCGACCTCCAGTGCCAGCCCGCGGGTCATCGAGTCCACCGCGCCCTTGGCGGCCGCGTAGTCGACGTACTCGTTCGGCGAGCCGATCCGGGAGGCGGCCGAGCCGACGTTGACGATCGCGCCGCCGCGCCCGCCGTAGCGGGTGGACATCCGGCGGACGGCCTGGGCGGCGCACAGGAACGGGCCGGTGATGTTGGCGGCCCAGATCCGGTTCAGCCGGTCCTCGTCGATGTCCTCCAGCCGGCACTGCTTCTCCAGCGTGCCCGCGTTGTTCACCAGCCCGGTGAGCTCCCCGAGTTCGGTGTCCACGGTGGTGAACAGCCGCTCCACCTCGGCGGTGCGGGTGACGTCGGCCCGGACGGCGAGGGCGGTGCCGCCCTCGGCTCGGATCGCGTCCACCACGGCGGCCGCCGAGGCCTCGTCCGTACGGTAGTTGACGCAGACCCGGTAGCCGCGGCGGGCGGCCAGCAGGGCGGTGGCGGCGCCGATGCCGCGGCCGGCGCCGGTGACGATCAGGACCTCGTCGGTGGTGGTGGTCGACATGATCGGTACGCTACCCGGCGGTTCGGCCGGGGACACCCGTCGTCGCCCGCAGCGCCGCGATCTTCGGCGCGCGGCTCTTCGGCGAGTCCAGGCTGAAGCCGCGGGCGTCGCCGAGCTCGTCCCGCACGAAGGCCTCGGTCCGGGCCACCGCCGCGCGCAGCGCGTCATCGGGCGGGACGAACAGCTGGTGGACGATCTCGGCGCGCTCGGTGTCGTACTCCCACAGGCCGACGATCCGGCCGCGGTCGAGCACCAGGTGGGTCTGCGGGTCGGCCTCACCGCCGAAGGTGCGCCCGGCCTTTCCGGCCGGCAGCGGGCGGGCCGCGTCGGCGGGGTCGAGCAGCCGGGGCAGGTCGCGGTGGAGCAGGTGGATGCCGTCGATGCCGGCCAGCAGGGTGTAGTGCGGATCCTTCGGCACCTCGAACCCGGCGAACTCCTCGGCGAGTTCGGGCGGCAGCAGGAGCTCGGAGCCGGGTGCGAGCGGGACCGGTCCGGCCTCGGCGACGGCCCGTCTGGCGGTGGCGGCGGTGAAGCCGGAGAACCAGCGGAAGTGCTTGAGGGTGGCCGGGCCGGCCCAGGAGAAGTAGCGGCGGGCGAGGTCGACGGCGTCGCCGCGGACCGGCTGGTCCCAGCCGACGTAGCCGTAACGCTGTTGGTCCAGACGGCCGTTGACCGGCACCCGGCGGATCCGCCCGCGCGACTGCAGCAGCCCGAGGGCGAGCGGCAGGGTGGTCGCCAGCCCGCGCTTGCGGCCCGCCTCGCCGAGCGGGCGGACGGCGTCGCCGACCGCCTCCCGGATCGCGGCCGGGTCCAGCGGCCGGTCCGCGGTCAGCACCCGTTCGACGGCCAGGCAGAGTTGCTCGACCTCGTCCATGGCGACCCCCAGGTGCTTCTGGGCCGCGGCCAGTTCACCCGCCGGGGCGGCCGCGCCGGCCGCCAGGCCGAGCGCGAAGTCGGCGGCCGGCAGTACGTACGTGCAGCCGCGCGCGGACGGCAGCTCGTGCACCTCCAGGGCGGCCACCGCCGCGTCCACCGCCGCCCGGTCGAGCCCGGCCCGGGCGAACAGGCCCAGGTACGGGGCCGCGCCGCCCACCGAGCGGGCCCAGCCGGTGGCGGCCAGCACCTCGGCGGCGGAGGCCCCGGTGCGCGGGCGGTCCAGCCACTGCCGGTGCGACCACCAGGCCCGCAGCTTCTCGACGTCGACGGCTTGCCGGTGGGGATCGTGCTCCATGGGGCCAGTATCGGCGGCCGGACGGACCCCGGACCGGAAATCGCTCGCCCGGCGCGGCCCGTTCCGGAGAGGATTCCGGGGCGGGTGCGGTAGTCGCCCGTCCGTTCGAGAGGAGTCCGTCCGTGTCCGCCACACCCGGCACCGTCCTGCTGTCCGGCATCGTCGGCTCCACCGCGTACGGCTTCGCCCACGCCGACTCGGACGTCGACCGGCTGGGCCTGTTCGCCACCCCCACCGAGGAGTTGCACGGCCTGCACCGCCCGGCCGAGTCGCACGTCACCACCGCGCCGGACGTCACCCTGCACGAGGCGGCCAAGTGGTGCCGCCTGGCGCTGTCCTGCAATCCGACTGCCTCCGAACTCGTCTGGCTGCCGGAGGACCTGTACGAGACCGTGACCCCGCTCGGTCGCGAACTGGTCGGGATCCGCTCGACGTTCCTCAGCGGGCCGGCCGTCCGCAAGGCCTATCTCGGTTACGCCGACCAGCAGTTCCGCAAGCTGCTGACCCGCGACACCGGGGACCCGGTCACCCGGCGTCGTGCCGCCAAGCACGCCCGCCACCTGGTCCGGCTGGTCGAACAGGCCGTCCGGCTGCACGAGACCGGCCACCACCTGATCCGGCTGCCCGACCCCGAGCGCGTCCGTGACCTCGGCGAACGCATCGCCGACCGCCCGGATACCGCCGAATCCCTGCTCGCCGACGCCGCCGAACGCCTCGCCCGCCCCGGCGTCCTGCCCGACGCCCCCGATCCGCGCCCCGCCGAAGCCTGGCTCCGCCGCGTCCGTGCCGCCCACTACATCCCGCCTCAAGCCCCGCCTCAAGCCCCGCCTCAAGCCCCGCCTCAAGCCCCGCCCCGGGAACCCGGCGCGTCCACCCAATCCACTGGCGGAGCCCTGGGCCCCACCGGGTAGGATCGCCGTGGCCCTCCCCACCCGGGACCTCCGGGATCCAGCCGGGGCAAAGGGCCGCGGGCCACTAGCTCAATTGGCAGAGCTGCGGACTTTTAATCCGTAGGTTCAGGGTTCGAGCCCCTGGTGGCCCACTCTTCCCGGTGGCGTTCTCACGCCCGCGGACCTGCGACTCAGCGCCCTGACCCGGCTTTGCCGGGCAGGGCGTTTCCGCTTTCCCGGGTGCGGGTGCGCCCGCAGTGGGCCCGACGGTCTCGCCGACCGCCGCAGCGTCTCAAGGGGACGAGACCCTTCGAGTGAAGAACCGGAGCAAGGCCGCCTGATTGGCGGTTCGCTGGCTGCCGGGGAGTTTTCCAGACCATACCTTCAACTCCGGCGCTCACGGCGGCGGCGCTCGTGCGCAGAGTTCGTCCACACCTGCCACAGACCACGGAGCCAGGAGGAACAGTCATGCGCCTGACCCGCGGCGCTCTCGCTGCTGCGACGGTGGCGGCTTCCGTCTCGGCCTTCGGCCTGCCCCTCTTCCTCATGGACCGGTCGTCCCATGGTTCCGATGCCACGCGGGTCCGCATGGTCGGTGTCTCCGGCACGTCGCGGAGCAACGCCGAATCGTCCTTGCCGCTCTCCACGAATCCGGGCTCGCAGGAATCACCGCGCCCCTGTTACAGCTACGGCGGCCCCTACTGCGGCTGGGTGGGAGCGTACTGGGGCGGCTGTGACAGGGAGTGGGGCCTGAGCTTCGGAGTCAAGAACCCCAACTGGATCTGCCCCCACGACCCCCGCCCGAGCCCCTCGGCCTCGGCGGACTCCACCGCAAGCAGCAGTCCCTCCTGACCGGTTCCGCCGGGAGGCCGACCGTTCGCCATTGCTACGGCTGGGTCGGCGGCACCTCGGGCTCCTGAGGTGATGTGACATCAGGGATCGAAGGTGCTGCCGGTTCCTGTTCCGGCCGAGCAGCACGCTGCCGGCGGCATCGGCGGAGCCAGGCCGTGGCCAGCGCTCCCAGAACCAGCAGCAAGCCGCCGGTCGCGATCCCGATGCGCTTCGCGCTCAGACGACCGACGCTCCTGCCGACAGCCGCATCATCGGGCGGAAGAGGAAGGCTGGTGCCTCCGGAGCCGAGAGTGGGTGACGGCGAGCCGGACTCCTGGGGCGACGGGGCGGCGGACGGGCCACTCCCGTCGGCAGCCGCACCATCGTGCTGACGATCGTGGTCATCCCGGTCACCGTCGTGGTGGCGGTGGTCGTCGTAGTAGTCGTCGACGCAGCGGGCGGCTGCGAAGGGGAAGGCCCGCTCGTGGCGGCCGAAGGCCTTCACCACGAAGACCGGGTGCTCCCTGAAAAAGCCGCGAATCTGGAATTCATACTGATTGCTGGTGTTGGTGGGATAATCCACGTCCAAATACGTGGAAACGGAAAAGTTGTCCCACGGTGCCTCCGGCGACGAGGACGAGGACGACGAACTCCCCTGGAGAACGAGAGCCTCCGGCCCACGCCGGCTGTTGGTCAGAATCGCCCTGAGGGTTTTGTCGATGAGCACGACGCGGCGGGCGCTGAAGCAGTGGCGCCAGGGACTGTAGCGATAGGGGTGTCCGTCCGCGCCCCCGCCCCATTCCCCTCGCTCTTCCCCGCCCCATTCGCCTCCCCTTTCCCCTTCCCCGTCCTCGTCCTGGGGCCACCGGGAGCCGGACTCGTGCCGCGTGGACGCCTGCGCGGCGACGCCTGCAGGCGCGGACACGAGGACGACGGCCGCACCCGCCAGCGATGCTGCAACCCAGGGTCGAAGATTCATCCGATGACCTCCATGGGTGGCGGACGCGGGCAACCGCCCGTAGGGCGACACAGTTGGGTATCAGATGAAGTTAAGAGGGCTCGACTCGTCACATCGTGAACATCCTCGGGGAGCCGCACCCTTGTCACTCAGCCGCAGCAGTACGCCGAGCTGCGGAAACAACAGCAGGCAGCCCGTTCGAGCCGGCCGCACCGTGCTCAGGATCGATCGTCCGATCCGCGGGTTCAGGGTTCGAGCCCCTGGTGGCCCACGCGACGGAGGTCGTTCCGGCGGACCTCCGGTCCGTCGGGCGTCGCGCTCAGCGGCCGACGCCGACGGACTCGATGACGCCCTGCCAGGCCCGGCGGTATCCCTCGCGGAGCGGGCCGCCGACGAGGTCCAGAATCGCCGAGGCGGCCTCGGCCAGCGGCGCGGGGTCCTGCGAAGCGCCCAGCCGGGCGTAGGCGTCGAGCAGTGCGGCGCCGCGCTCGGGATCCGCCGCCAGCAGGCGCCGCGGCAGCCACTTGCCGCTGCCCGTCCAGGCTCGGTGGTGGTCGCACAGCAGGTCGGCAGCGGTGTTGACCACCACCCCGGCGGTGACCAGCCGTTCGACCGGAGCGGTGGCGTCGAGCAGGTCGTCCAGCGCGTCCGTCAGGCCGTAGCGCTTGGTCTCCACGGTCTCCGGTTCGAGTGCGGGCGGGCCCTGGCGCAGGTCTTCCTCCGCCAGGGCCCGGGCCCGCCCGGCCTCCCCGTCCACGTCGACCAGGACCAGGCCGGTCGCGTACATGTTCTGCAGCACGGCGCGCCGGGTGGCGAGGTCCACCGCGAAGAGGTCGCGCAGGCCGGCCCGGGTGTGGACGAACAGCTCCACGACCCGCCCCTCGAAGCGGAGCGTCTCCCGGTAGGTCTCGCCCCCGTCGGCGATCAGGACCGCGAGGTCCAGGTCACTGTTCGCGCCTGCCCGCCCCGAGACGGTGGATCCCGCCAGGACCACGGCGAGCGCCCCGGGGAGGTGGTCTCGGACGAGGCGCCGCGCTTGGTCGATCGGATCATGGTGCATCCGGCCACGGTCCCACAGGCCCTGGGGCCGTCACACCTTCGGAGCCGGGTCCCGGTGGACGGAGGCGCCGAGCGCCGGGACCCGCTCGACGGGGGTGCCCCGACCTGCGGTCGCGGGCACCGCCCCCTGGGGGGAGGGAGCCGGGAAGGGATCCGGTGGGAGTGAGCGACGGTGACTCAACTATCTTGAGACCATGGGACCTTTGAAGCCGGACATGGCTCAGCTCGTCGTCGGACTTGTCTGTTTCTTTCTGATATTCGGGGTTCTCGGGGCGCTGCTGCTTCCGCGCATCGAGAAGACCCTGGAGGAGCGCCGGGACGCCACCGAGGGTGGTGTCGAGCGGGCCGAGGAGGCGCGGGCCGAGGCCCAGCGCGTGTACGCGGAGTTCCAGGCGGAGCTCTCCGCGGCGCGGCACGAGGCGGCGCTGATCCGGCAGACCGCCACCGAGGAGGGGGCGGCGCTGATCGCGCAGCTGCGGGCCGAGGGACAGCAGCTGCGGGACCGGATGCTGGCGGAGGCGAAGGTCCAGCTGGAGGCCGACCGGGTGCTGGCCGAGGCCGAGCTGCGGGAGGACGTGGCCCGGCTGGCCGGCGAACTCGCGGGCCGGGTCATCGGCGAGCCGGTCGCCGAGCTGCCGCGCACGCGGGCGATCGCCGACGAGTTCTTCGCCGAGCACGACGCGAAGGCGGGCGCGCGCGCCTGAGGCCCGCACCTGTCGTGCTTCCCCCTGACGGATCGGGGCCCGGGGGGGGGGGGCCCCCCCCCCCCCCGGCCCCGCCCCGGGGGGGGGGGGGGGGGGGGGGCGGGGGGGCCCCCGCGCGGGGGGGGGGGGGGGGGGGGGGGCGGGGCCCGGGGGG